>DAOUSP010000040.1 GCA_030627155.1 Candidatus Aminicenantota bacterium | reverse complement strand
GGCAGCTTTCTCTTCATTTCATCAAAGAATTTCGAAACTATGGCCCTGGAACCGTAAAAACTCTTGACATCTATCTTCCTATTCCAAAAAACCGCGACAACCAAGATCTTTTAAGCAAAATCGAATTTGACACAAAGCCAAAAAATATCATTGAAGACAGCTGGGGACAAAAAATAGCTCATTTTCATTATACGAATCTTAAAAACAATTCAGTTGTAAAGCCAGGATGGAAAGTTAGTGCAAATATATATGCTGTAGAATACTTCATCTACCCAGATAAAGTCGGAAACATAGAAGATATTCCTGCAGATATAAGAAAAAAGTACACTCAGGACGGAGACAAATACCTCATCCATGATCCATTCATACAGGAGCTTGCCAAAAAAATCGCTGGAAACGAGAAAAATCCATATTGGATCGCCCGGCGTATTTATGATTATCTTGGGAAAAACTTAACCTATAATTTAAAGCCCCTCGGAGGATGGAATCCAGCTCCAACAGTACTCAAACGCGGGACTGCTTCCTGTTCAGAGTACTCTTATTCAATGATTGCACTCTGCAGAGCTTTAGGAGTTCCCATACGTTATGTAGGTGCTGTCAGCCGTCGCGGAGACGATGCTAGCTATGATAATGTATTCCATCGCTGGACTGAGGTCTACCTTCCCCCTTATGGCTGGATTCCTTTCGATGCTAACAAAGGGGATAGAGATTTACCTGGGCATAAAATACTTGGAATAGGCAATGTTGACGCCCGTTATATCATCACTACAGAAAACGGAGGCGGAGACCCGTACTTGTGGTTTGGCTATAATTACAACCTGAAGTGGACATCTGAAGGCAAATGCAGAATTTTTGAAGATAGCTTTGGCCTTTGGTCTCCTATCGGAGAAAAAAAATATCATAAACCACTAAAGTAATCAAAACTCAAGGCAGCCTTTTCGCGGCTTGGGACGCCGGCCATAGAAAAAGTCGTCAGACCAAACAGATAATGTCTGTATGGCTGAAGATCTTGAAGTCATTTTCCTTATAACATTATGAAATATATTATCGGGTTTACTGTATGGGCAGACATACATGCATATAGCACAGTCTGTTCCCACCCTGCACCAAAATCTATAACACTCTTCCCTTTTTAATACCCATTTAAGTACGCCATTTTCCTCTGTTTTTGATCCTGCTGGGATTGCATTAGAAGGGCAGCAATGCGCACATTTTAGACATTTCTCACAAAAATTTTGGACACCAAAACAAATCGATTTATCCGGTAAAATTGGAATATTTGTTGTAATGAGTCCTAGCCGCACTCGTGGACCGTACTTCCATGAAATCAAGGTTCCCATCCTTCCCAATTCTCCAAGCCCAGCCTTCCACGCTAAAGGAGGTAGAATCGCCTGATAATTGCTTCCAGCTATATGAGCCCTTGCAGTGTGGCCAAGCCGGCGAATACAATTAGCCATTGTAATGGATATTCTTGCTGCCTCCACATATTTCTTTGCGGTTTCAACAATCACGGGTGAATTTGGGGCTGAGGCAACAAGCGAAAAATCCATCTGTACAGCAAAGACAATGGCATATTTATGGGTCAGATTGATTTCTTCCCCATAAAACTCAGGGCCTCTTCCCACATTAGAATACACATAAGCTTCGTCAAGTTCACAGATTCCACAAAGATCTGCACCCAAATACTTCATCAAACCTTTGACCATTCTTGTGTTTTTTTCGGGTGAAAGTTTCCTGCTTTTGGCGTTTATTTTTCCATCTACCTGGGATAGCTGATACTCGAGAAAATCAAATTCTGCTGCAGAGAGAGAAAAAAGCCAGGGATTTTTCTTAATATGAGTGGGAGAAAGAATATCTGGAAACTTTCTGATTTTTTCATCGATTTTTTTAAAGTGAGGCTTTTGTTTGTAATATTCTATGAACCTTTTTGTCCCTTCTTTCAAATCAAAGCGGGAAAAAATCGCATCTCTTTCGTCTATTCTTTTTTGGAGGCCAATAATTTGTATCTCATTTTTTGGTCTTGGTGAAATAATTAAAATTAAAAAAATCACAAGAAATAAAATTCCAGTGCTACCGAACAACAAATTTTTCAGAGGCAAAACCGCCATATAAAAACCCAAATTTATAACAATTAGAAAACTAAGAATAATACTGCTTCTTATGAAAGCCTTCTTTTCTTTTTCCAATAGATTGAATAGAGTGAAAAAAAGAAAAAACAAGATGAGAATGAGAAATGAAACTTGCCCACAAATAACCCAGATGTTCATGATATATAAAATTAAACTATAAAGTTATTAAACAACACTTTTATTGTCAATAAAATACATTTTTTAAGAAACAAAAAAATATCTTCTCGATTTTATTAATTTTAGATTATATAATTTTTTACATGACCAATGTTTCAGTTGTAAAAGCAAAAAATTATCAAAGTGAAGAAATTCGGAATGCTTTGATACGAAGCTTTCAATTACTTGGTGGAATAGAAAATATCATAAAGCCAAAAACCAAGGTTTTCATAAAAATCAATCACCTGTCCCCTCCTTCTAAACCTGATAGAGCCATTGTTACACATCCGCTATTTACTCGTGAAGTAATTCGCATGTTAAATGACCTCCAATGCGAAATCACTGTTGGGGATGATGTTCAACACATAAATATAGATGGTTATGCAATTTCCGGATACAAGAAGATATGCCAGGAGTTTGGTGTTAAACTCATCAATTTGAAAGAGACGGGGTTTAAAGAGGTCTTATGTAATGGGCAAGTATTAGATAAAACTTATATTTCACCTGAAGTTTTAAATGCAGATGTCTTCATCAATCTTCCAAAGCTAAAGACTCATTCGTTCACTGTCTTTACAGGCGCCATCAAGAACCTATACGGAATCATCCCTTATGGCCTGCGGCTCCACCACCACAATCTCTACAGAAATATTGAAATTTTTAGCCAGATGCTTGTGGATATTTTCTCCTGTGCACCCTCCCATTTAACAATCATGGACTCAATTATTGGAATGGAAGGCGAAGGGCCTTCAACCGGAAAACCCAAGGAAATAGGTCTAATCATTGCTTCTAAGGATGGGGTGGCCGTTGATGCTGTAGCTTCAAAGATTGTTGGATTCAAACCTTTGAATATCTATACTACGCTTTTTGCTCATCAAAGAGGATTAGGCACTGGAGACATAAAAGAAATCAACATATTGGGAGAACCTTTACAAAATGTTCAAGTGGAAGATTTTAAACATTCTGCAATTGCTGTTGGTTTGCTTCAAAAAAAAATCCCTTCCTTTCTTTATGCTTACATCCAGGAGCAGTTGCAATTAATCCCTGAAATAATAAGAGCGAAATGCACTTCATGCAAAGAATGCATCAAAATTTGTCCACGTGACGCCATTTCCCTCGTTGACAGCCTTGCTTTTATCAATAAAAATAATTGCATTCACTGCATGTGCTGTCATGAAGTTTGTCGCTTTCAATCAATCCGGCTAAAAAACCGGCCAATTGGCGGTTTGATAAGGGGGATAGGTTCTTTCTATAATAAGATGAAATTTCTATTTCCTAAGAAAAAAACAGATTGATTGTTTTATTCATAGAAGTAAAAATGTTTTATGTATTTTTTACATTTTCTCAAATGAGTTCGATTTAGGAGGGCAAATGGATTTCTCTAAGTATTTTAATTCGCAAAAACAGCAGATGATAGATTTTTTAAAAGATATTACATATCTGGAATCACCTTCATCGGATAAGGATTCTGTGGATAAGTGTTCGGCCTATGTTTTAAAAAAGCTCAAAAGGATTGGGTTAAAGGTCAACTCCTTTCCTCAAAAAAATATAGGCGATATATATGTTGCGGAGTTTCCCTCAAGTGGACAAGAAACAGAAAAAGACTTCATCCTTATTCTTTCTCATATAGATACTGTTTGGCCTGTTGGGAAAATAAAGACTATGCCGTTCCGAGTTTCTGGAGACAAGCTTTATGGTCCAGGTGTCCTGGATATGAAGGCAGGAATTGTCATGGCTTTTTTTGTATTTAAAGCTTTCAAGGAATTGAACATCTTTCCAAGAAAGAAAGTCGTGTTCTTCATCAATTCTGCAGAAGAAATAGGAAGCGAAGAAGCATATATTGTCATAAGAAGCCTTGCGAAAAAATCTTTATATGTTCTCTGCCTTGAACCATCCCTTCCCGGAGGAGCACTCAAGATTCAAAGGAAAGGGAGGATAGTCATTCAATTGACTGCACATGGAAAAGCAGCTCATGCAGGAACTCCAGAGAAAGGTATAAATGCGATAGAGGAGCTATCCTGCCAACTGAGGAAGTTACGAAAAATCAGGACAAAGGGAATTACTGCAAATATTGGACTAATACAGGGCGGAGAAAAAGCCAATATTGTTGCAGAAAAGGCATCGGCAATTCTGGATATCAGATTCTGGAAAAATAGCAATAAAGAAAAAGTTATAGAATTTTTCAAGGAATTAAAGCCAGTTATTCCAATGGCTAAAATCGATTTTCAAGTCGAAAGCTTCACTCCTCCTATGGAAAAGACTAAGGCCTCTATGCAGCTCTTTGAAAAGATAAGAAAAATAGGCCAGTCTTTAAATCAGGATCTCACTGCAGGTAAAACAGGGGGAGGCTCCGACGCATCAATTGCAGCAAACATGGATATTCCTACATTGGATGGACTTGGTGCTGACGGAGAAGGAATTCATGCTGAAAACGAACATCTTCTGATTTCATCTTTGATTCCAAAAACAACCCTTTTGGCTGAAATTTTAACTACGACTGGAGACAGTCCCCAATTTTCACAATTTTTCAATTTTTATTAATTTTTTATTTACGTAGACGATTTTACGTAATATAATTTATTAAAATGCAATAAAGGAGGCATTATATGATAAAAAAATACTATCTTCTCTCACCAGGTCCGACTCCTGTTCCAGAAAGTGTCTTATCTGCTGCTGCAGAGCCGATAATCCATCACAGAACACCAGAGTTCTCAGATATTTTCATGGAAACTGTCGAAGGCCTTAAGTATGTCCATCAAACCAAGGAAGATGTTTTTGTCCTTACATCATCCGGCACAGGAGCAATGGAAGCAGCTGTAGTCAATCTTCTTTGCCCTGGAGACAAAGTCATCACGCTCAATGGAGGAAAGTTTGGTGAACGATGGGGACAGATCTGCAGAGTTTATGGTGTTGATGTCAAGGAAATAATCATTGAGTGGGGAGAACCATTTACAAAAGAGCATTTAGCAGACGAACTGAAGGATAATCCTGATACTAAAGCTGTCTTTGCAACTCTTTCTGAGACTTCTTCTGGAACAGTTTATGACATACAGGGATACGGAGAGGTCCTTGCGAAAACAGATGCCCTTTTAGTCGTTGACGGCATTTCTGGTTTAGGTGCAACACCTTGCCCAATGGACGAGTGGAATGTTGATGTTATGGTTTCAGGGTCTCAAAAGTCATTCATGATTCCCCCTGGACTTGCCTATATTGCTTTTAGCCCAAAGGCATGGAAATTTGTCGAAAGGTCTACCCTCCCAAAATTCTATTTTGATGCAAAAAAATACAAGAAGAATCTTGAGAAAAGAACAACTCCTTATACTCCCGCTATTACACTTATCATTCAGCAAAAAAAAGCCCTCGATATAATTAAAACCATGGGACTTGAAAAGCTTTTTGAACATCATCGTATTCTTGGCGATGCAACACGAGCTGCTGTTAAAGCGATAGGATTAGAGCTTCTATCTAAGCAGCCAGGCAATATTCTTACAGCCGTCAAGGTCCCTGAAGGAGTTGATGGGATCAAATTAGTAAAAACAATGCAAGGCAAATATAAAGCCTATATTGCTGGCGGTCAGGAGCCCTATAAAGGTAAAATTTTCAGGATCGCTCATTTAGGATACATGGGTGGTTTCGATATCATAATAGCTTTAACAGCATTGGAGATGACCCTTTCAGAACTTGGTTATGATTTCGAAACTGGCAAAGCCATAAAAGCCGCCGAAGAAATTTTAAAGGAGAATTGGGAATGAAAAAAATACTTGTTGCAGACCCTTTAAACCCTGAGGCATTTGATGAGCTTAAATCGATATCTGATTTTGATGTCACCCTAAAAACAGGTATGGATGAAAATGAGCTCGTCAGCACTATCCCTGGCTTTCATTCAATCGTTGTCAGGGGTGCCACAAAAGTGACTCAAAAAGTCATTGAAGCTTCAACAGATCTCGAGTTAATAGTCCGTGCAGGCATTGGTTTAGACAATGTTGATGTACCTGCCGCCAGGACAAAAGGAATCGAAGTAGCCAATACGCCATCTGCCACAACAATATCTGTAGCTGAACACACATTCGGACTTATGCTTGGCGCTGTGCGCAACCATGGCAAAGCTAACCTTTCCATGAAAGCCCACAAATGGGAGAAGAAAGCGCTTTCAGGCACAGAGCTTTATGAGAAGACATTGGGAATTATCGGAAGCGGACGAATTGGCCTTGCAGTTGCCCAGCGTGCTATTGCTTTTGGGATGAACGTAGTAGCTTATGACGTTATCCCTATTAAAACAGATTTAAACATCAAGCAGGTTTCCCTGGATGATCTTTTAGCTCAATCAGATATTATCTCCTTCCATTTACCTTTGACTCCTGAAACGAAACACATGATAAGCGATGAAGAATTCGATAAAATGAAAGATGGTGTTATTATTGTAAACGCCTCACGAGGAGGCATTGTAGATGAAGCTGCTCTTATTCAAGCCCTTGAGTCTGGAAAAGTAAGGGCTGCTGCGCTAGATGTTTTCGAGAAAGAGCCCCCAGAAGACTTCGCTTTAATCGACCATCCAAACGTCCTTACTACTCCTCATATCGGTGCAGCTGCCAAAGAAGGACAAAAACGGGCTGGCTTTGAAGTCGTACGAATACTCAAGGAGAAACTTTCAGGAAAATAATTTCTGATTCTGGTTTTATTTTTTCCCACTGTTTTCAACACTGTTTACAATTTGCTGGTTTTGCTGGTAACAAAAAATATATTTTTTTACTATTTATTAGATAGATATTATATAATTAATAAAGAGTAAATATTATGATTTATTTAGATAATAATGCTACAACTCCATTGGATCCTGCTGTAGCTGACAAAATGTGCTGGTTTCTAAAGGAACATTTTGGAAATCCCTCTTCCCTCTACCCTATCGGAAGAGACGTTAAAAAAATTATCAACGAAGATAGAGAAATTATTGCGCAGGCCTTAGGAGCAAATAGAAACGAAATATTCTTTACGGGTTCAGGGACAGAATCCGATAATTTTGCTATTCGTGGAGTCCTTGATGCCCACCCTGAGAAAAACGAATTTATCACATCAGCAATCGAACACCCGGCAGTGATGAATACCGCCAAATACCTTGAAAAAAATGGCATAAAAGTCACATATGTTCCAGTTGATAAATACGGAATGATTGACGTTGACTTTCTTAAAGACTCTGTCACCCCTAAAACTGCGCTTATTTCCATCATGCATGCCAATAATGAAATCGGTACAATCCAGCCAATTGATAAAATCAGCAAGATAGCTAAGGAGCATAATGTGCTCTTACACACTGATGCTGTTCAATCATTCGGGAAAATCGATGTTGATGTCAATAAGCTCGGCGTTGACCTTCTATCTATTTCTGCCCACAAAATATACGGACCCAAAGGTATTGGTGCCTTGTATATCCGTAAGGGGACAAAAATTTGTCCTCTTATTTATGGAGGACATCAAGAACAGGAAATGCGGCCAGGAACAGAAAATACTATCGGCATTGTTGGTTTTGGAGAAGCTGTCAGAGTCTTTAGAAAACAAGGAGATAAAGATAAAAAGCGGATTGAAAAACTGGCTGAACAATTAAAGAAAGGAATCGAAGAGAAAATACCACACATAAAATTTAATGGACATGAAAAGAAAAGGATAAAAGGGACGCTTAATTTTTCCTTTTACGGCCTTGAAGCTGAAGCTATACTTCTTTCTTTAGCGGTTAAAGATATCTATGTCTCAACAGGCTCTGCTTGCAGCGAAGGAGCAGAAGAAACGTCTCATGTTCTTAGCGCAATTGGTCTAAAACCTGAAATCGCAAGGTCATCCATCCGGATGTCACTTGGCCGGTTTAATACAGAGAAGGACGTAGAAATTGTTATTGAAGAACTCCCGGAAATAATAGAAAACTTAAGGAAAATATCTGCTTTAAATATTGAAGAATATTGAAAGAGAAATTTTCAGCCATTTAAAAAAGAATGATTATTGTCGGCGAAAGATTAAATTCAAGCAGGCCATCGGTATTAAAGGCCCTCAGCTCAAACGACGAACAATTCCTCATCCAGGAAGCAAAGAAACAGGAGAAAGCTGGAGCTAACTATATAGATATAAACACTGCTGCTCTTTTAGAAAAAGAAATCCCATCTTTAGAATGGGCCATTCCTCTTCTTCAAAGAGTCTTATCTGTTCCTCTCTCGATTGATACTCCCAATAAGGAAGCCATGGAAGCGGGCCTGCAGCTTCACAAAGGACAGGCACTCCTCAATTCATTAACAGGAGAAACAAAACGACTCAAGGAGTTTTTACCCATAATCAAAGCATTTAAACCGAAGATTATAATCTTGTGTTTTGATGATAATGGACTACCTAAAACATCAGATCAAGAATTGGCTGTTGCCAGAAATATGATTTCTTTACTTGATAAAGAAGACATAAATATTGAGGATGTTTTTATCGACCCGCTTGTCCGGCCCATCGGGGTTGACCAACAATCCGGAAAACTCTTCCTTGAGTCGCTCGAAAAATTAAAAAGAAATTTCCCCAAAATCAAAACAATAGCAGGAATCAGTAATGTCTCTTTTGGCCTCCCAAAACGGAGACTCTTGAATCAGACTTTTTTGACATTGGCTATTAAAAGTGGTTTGGATGCCGCCATTTGCGACCCTTTAGACAAAAAAATTCTCTCATCCATTAAGGCATCAGAAGCTCTTTTAGGAAAAGATCTTTATCTTAAAAAATATCTACAATTCATCAGGCAAAATGATAAAAAATCAGATTAATTCCCATTTCTCGCT
>DAOUSP010000113.1 GCA_030627155.1 Candidatus Aminicenantota bacterium | reverse complement strand
CGCAAATACCCTGTAACAAAGCAGATGCAGTTAGATCGGCTCGCCCGAAGGGTAAAGAATGCCGACATAGAGGAAAAGAATTGCATGGGAAAAGAGTTGAATGTTATGCTTAAGGAAAGATCAACGTAAGTGGCAGATATCATGGAAAATAAATATTGGTGTCGGCATAATTTATGAATAATTCAGGTCAAATTTTCCTGGGACAGCTCGTCGGGGATTAACCTTTATCTTTTTTGGCTTATCCTCAAGAATAAATCCGAATTCATTCATCTTTTTATCAATAGTAACGGTCTTTAAAACCTTTTTTCCGCCTTCTTTCCATTCTATTTCTAAAGGAAAAACAAACAACTCCTCGGACTGGGTTATCTTGAATTCAAGAAAATAACCATCTTCTCTTTTTTGTATAGAATAAGAAACTTTCACATCTGGCAAATGATATGAATTAAACCACATGTCAAAAAAAGGTTTCAATTCTTTTCCCGATACATCATTGAATGTTCTAAAAAAAGCGTTCGTGTCAGCAGCTTTATACTTATAACGGCTGAAAAATTCCTTTAATCCCTCAAAAAACACTTCTTCCCCAAGATAATCCTTCAGCATATTCAATACCAATGATGTCTTGTTATACATAATTGCTTGATATGCTTCAAAATCAACATAACTGATGCGAGAACCCATGGTAATCGGGCCTTTATGTGATTTTTTTTCTGTCCATTCTGAAAATTTTTTTAGGATTTGACTAAAAACTCCTTCTCCATACCGCTTTTTTAAAAAAAGAACTGCCGAATATTGTGCCAAGCCCTCACTTATCCACTGGTCATGATAAGTCTTCCACGCAAGACCCTGCCCCCACCACTGATGAGCAATTTCATGAGCAAGGAAATGTTCTTTCCATGGTGGTAGGTCAACAGGGCTTTTAACTTTCACTAAATGCCCGCCACCAGGAATCCGCGGCAACTCATTGAGCACAATGAAAGAGGCAGGACTGTGGCCTCCACTTGCTGGCCAGAGTCTATGGACAATGGTTAGTTTTTCGAATGGATATGGACCAAATAGATTTACATAGAAATCAAAGATGTCTTTAGCATCCTTTAATAAATTTTTCCAATGCAGAAGGACTTCAGAGGAACGATAACGAGCAAAAGGAATGGAGCCAAAATCTTCCTCTACAGCATCAAATTTTCCTACAATAAATGAAAGATACTTCACGGGAACCTTCGTTTCAAACACACAAACGGAATTCCCCAATTTGTCAAAGTCTTCGACTTTATCTAAAGACCGCAGCAAGGACTGTTCGATAAGAACTCCATTGGAAATGCAGTTGTATTCAGAAGGAACAATGATTTTCAACCGCGCTTTAAAATAGTCATCGTCAGGAGGAGCAGGATACCAGTAAGATGATTGGCTAAAAAGATAGGTGTCATATTTCGGCGAAATAAAAGAATTTGTTTCTCTCATTTGAGGCATATGAAGAACATCGGTTGTGATATCTGGAGGAATAATCTTTCCGCGGTACAAAATTTCAATAGAAGCGCTTTGACCTTTAGGAACAGGGTGAATAAGATAAATATATAATATTTTCCTCAGTCTATCCCGGCTGTAATACAATTCACGGCTTTCTTCATCATTAATACGAAGAACTTCTAAATCTGGATGGAGTTTAAGCTTTAGCTCATTCAGGGAATCTATCTCTGACTTCAAAATAACCTTTGCTTTTCCGGAAAGATATGAGTCCTTTGGAGTAAAATTAATATCGATCTGATAGTTTTCCACTTTAAACATCTGCCCAAAAGAAATGAAAAACCTTTTAGTCTCCTTGTCGATCTGAGGAGAATAAATGTTAATGATTTTCTCGCCTTTCCAATGGAAAAGATTGATTTCCTCCCTCGCAAATGGAGAATAAACATACGTGAAATTTCCTGTTCTCCTGCTTTCAAATTCAAATACTGCTTCATCTCCTTGAGGTAAAAATGAAAGCAATTCTTTATTCAAAGAATTCTCAATCGTGAACGAGCGGGGATAATGTTTCATAAACAGAGAGTATGCCTTGTTTATATCTGCCTTTATGACAGCATCCTGCTTCTTGTTTTCTCTTACAATCTTGATATTTTTTTCAAAGAAAGAATTGGAAAACCGAAGATAGGCATATTTAAGTCTATCATCTAAAAAAGTTTTCTTAAAAAATAAACCCAGCTGATGTCTTTCATTCTTTAAACTTGGTGAATAATACAAGCGCCCTTCACCTATCACAAGTAAAGCTGTTTCCATCTTCGGTATATTGTCAAAAAAACAAACCGCATTTTTAAATACTATTTGAATATCTACATGTTTTATTTCAATCCTCTTTACTACTTCCACTCTATCTGAAGGGATTTTTAATCTGTACAGGCTCTTTACATTTCCTTTGACTTCCTTATCCTTTATTAACCATCTCCCGCTTTCCTTGCATAAAGACAGCTTCCACAGCTCTATGAAAACGGAATAAGAGTTTTGAAAAAAAACCCTGAGGAAAATAGTTGTTTCTCCTTCCTCTTCTATCGATTCAAAGGAAGGAAACACAGAAATACGCTCTGCCTCAAAATCTCTAAGGTGGCTTTCGAGGGACTCTTTTTCATCGAGCCTTAACTCAGGAGAAAAGGTATTCAAATAAGCAGGAATGTCTTTCCTCTCTAGAGCTGTCTGCAATTTAGTAATAAGTTCATTTATGCTCTGTTGATTCACAGAAAACAAGGGAGAAATGCAGATAAGGAATATCAAAAGAAAAGCAAGGGAGAAAAATCTTCTCTCCATTTATTTCTTAGGTATTGTAGCATAAATAAGAAAAAAAATAATTCTGGCTCTATAACGTAAGCATCTCTATTTCCGTGATGAGGGAAACATCTGACCTAATTGAGAAGTGCGGCGCTGTGACAGATTACACCTTCATAATTAACTATCACGGAAATAGAGATGATTCCTCCTCTAATAAAAAGCGTAGTCAATAGTGTAAACAGGAGAGTCAGATTGGGTGTTGGAAAAAACCATATGGAAGACTAAGCGGGCACGGTTTCTATCGTGTAAGGAGAGGAAATTAGGCCTCTTCTTTATCAAAATCTTCTTCCCAGGTAACAAAACTGTGAAAGAAGATTTTGTCCCCTTCATCTATACCCCGGGTTATTTCTGTAATATGTGAACTCGATGCACCAAAAGCTTCAACAGCATACATAATAGCTTTTTCAGGGTCTCCAGAGCTTCCACAAGTGTATATATCTAAGGCCCCATAGCCATATTCGGGCCAAGTATGAGTGG
Organism: Candidatus Aminicenantota bacterium; assembly: GCA_030627155.1. GTDB lineage: Bacteria > Acidobacteriota > Aminicenantia > Aminicenantales > Aminicenantaceae > Kmv29. The sequence goes on along the minus strand of DAOUSP010000113.1, from coordinate 1,670 downwards.
AAATGTGAGATTCCGAAATAACAACGACTCCACTGACACCATTTGGAGGAAATCTACTAATAGACACTGCCCAAACATGGGCACCAGCAATCTCTGCTGCTTTGATTAAAATTTGCTGGACCTTCTCAACACTTCCGATGATTTCAGGGTCACAACCAGATGCTTCCGCAATATAATGATGCCCAATAGGACTATGAATCTTTTTATTCATTTTCAGTTACTCCTCAGAAACAAAAAAATGCAAAATTATTATGTCATATTTATTATAGGTGTCAAGAAATCTTTTATTACAGGTTGGCCATTTATCTTGTTTTCTTGTAAACTTAATTTTGTAATAAAGAAAGCATTAAGTAAGTATTTAAATGTCTCAAAAGATTTTGACAAACAAGTAAGCACTTATGAAATCCAGAAATATCTTCCATTCTTGTGATGTTCATAAACATATATAGATGACTCTGGAGCCCTCAAGATTATTTACGCGAGTAATATCTATAATCCAAGCAATTTTTACAGGCCGTTTCTTCGGAATATTTCATAACAAAACACATGAATTTAAAGAGAAAAAACTCCTTGACAATGAAAAAATATATCTGTTATAAAAGTTTCTTACTTAATATATAATATTTTTTTAGGTTAAAAATTTAATAAGAGTTAAGAGGAGAAATCATAATATTATTCATCTTTCCGAAATTTAGTTCCTGTTTTTTACAATTAATCCCTCCTGAAACAACCAAAATACTACTTCAAGCCAAAAACTTATGATTTCATATATGTTTTCACTTTATCAGAAGAGTCTTTTTTAAATCTAATATCTGGAGGAAAATTTGTGAATACAGACATTCAAAAGGTCAAATCTTTCATAGCCAAACATCATAACCAAAAAAGGGCACTCATATCTATATTACAGGACATACAAGCAGAATTTAATTACCTTCCACAAGAAGCATTAAAATTCACTTCTGATTATATAGGCATCCCATTGATTGATATTGTAAGCGTTGCAACTTTTTATCGGTCTTTCAGCCTTAAACCAAGAGGAAAACACCTTGTTACAGTATGCGTGGGAACAGCCTGTCATGTTAGAGGAGGCCCAAAAATCCTGGAAGAATTTGAAAGACAACTGAATATCCCAGCAGGGGAGACCACAAAGGATAACCAATTCACATTAGAAACTGTTGCTTGTTTAGGATGCTGTGCTATTGGTCCTGTAGTTGTCATTGATGGCAATTACTATGCTCAGACAACAACCCGAAAAGTCGGCTCAATTTTAAAGGACTACACGAAAAAAGAGAAGGACAATGAAGGCCATAAAGAAAATTAAATCAATTGAAGAATTAAAACAATGCATTAATAGAGAAATTCAGCACAGAAAATCCGAAAAAAAGACGTTTCTTACAGTTTCTGCAGGCACCTGCGGTCAAGCACGAGGTTCACTAAAAGTTATTGAAGCATTAGAACAAGAAATCAACAAAGAAGGATTAGGAGATAAAGTTAAGATCAGAGCCACCGGGTGTCATGGCTTCTGTGAAGCAGAACCGAATATTATCATTCATCCAAAGAACATTTTCTACAAAAATATTATCCCAGAAGATGCAAAAGAAATAATTTCCGAGACAATCCTCAACAAAAAAATCATAGAACGCCTTCTATTTTCAGATCCTGATACTGGG
>DAOUSP010000232.1 GCA_030627155.1 Candidatus Aminicenantota bacterium | reverse complement strand
TCCCTTTAAATCCTCTACGCGAAAATTCAACCTTAGTGAAAAGGTCTTCTCCGGCAGAGGTTATTAAATGAATCTTAAATCTTTGAGTAGTTTCGGTTTGCTTTGCTTTGCTAATATCTGGAGGAATAGCCTTTTCTATTCCAAAAGGTCTAAGACTGTCCTGAAAAGAGATAGATTTTAGTATCTTCATAACTATTTCTTTAAGTATCTCTACTTCTATTCCTTGGGTATCTAAATCCATATCTTCTGAATACCGAAAACTATTGAAGAAAAAACGCAAATTTACTCCGCCTTTGAGAGCATAGTATTTTAGCTTTACCTTTCTACTCAGCCACCGTAAGAAGACTAAATGGAATACTTCTCTTAATTGTAATGAATTGTATATTATCCTATCCATAGTTATGTATTTTAGTTTAGTTGTATCTAAATTGCAATACATAAAATAGCTCACCTACATCAATTGTCAGATTCAAGTTAAAAATGTATCTTGCCTACTGCAACTCCTAAGTTCCTTGGATCAGGAGTTCCAAGCGTCTTTTGGGGATTCCATGTCTAAAAAAATCTTTAACAATGTAGATCTCGACTTCGACCGCCTTTCCCCTGATATCTGGATGCGCAGCAAGCAAGTATCTGTTGTAAAGTCAAGAGGCATTTCATATCATAAACCCATAAACAGCATTCTCTACCTCAGGACAATAATTTTTCGAAACGATTTTGAAAGATTCTAAGTTTAACTCTCCAGCCATTGTTTTAAGCTTTTTTGCGTCAGATTTTTGTGCCTTCAATTTGACTTCATAAGCCACTTTTTTATCCAGAATGAAGTCAATCGCTACTCCGCTTTTTCTTTGATAGTAGTTAAGTTCTCCTTTCATCCTGAGATTTTGAAATATGCTGTTTTCAAAAAGCTTTCCCATGTCCAGTTGAACGATATTATTGGCAAGGCCTGTATCGCACACATAGACCTTTGTTCTTTTTCTAATCTCTGCATCTTTTCCTTTCGTAAACGGCTTTATTCTTTTTATAAAATAGGTGCCTTCAAGAAAAGATATGTATTCATTCAATGTGGGCCGGGAAATGGCCAATTCCCTTGAAATTTTTTGAATATCCAACTTTGACCCCATACGTTGTATCAAGAGAAGAATCAAATCTCGAACGGCTTCATTTCGTCTGAAGTCTCCGAGTTGAATAATTTCCAGAAGGAAAAAGGAGGAGAAAATCTCTTTCAGCGCTTTTTTCTTCTCTTCAACGTTTCTTTTTAAAACGACTCCAGGGAATCCTCCAAATAGAATATATTCTTCATATAAAGGAGCGATTGTTTCAAACATTGGTTGAGTGATGTCCCTTGCATCTTCAGGAATTTTTAGAGAAACTTCTTTGAATTGAAGAAATTCTGAAAAAGTTAAAGGGAAAAGCTCAAAGATATACTTTCTTCCAGAGAGCGATTCTTGGAAGAGATTTTTTAAGTAGAAACTCGCAGAGCCTGTAAGGTAGAATTTTACTTTATAGTGGTCAATAAAATATTTAACAATCGAGGGGAGGTTTTTTACAAATTGAATCTCATCCAAAAAGAGAAAGGCCTTTTGGCTAAAGTCAATTCCCAGGAGTTCAAACGAGCCCTTGATTCGCTCATAGTTTTCTTCTTCAAAGTATTTTCTATTTAAGGGATTCTCTAAATCTAAGAAGAGTTTATTTTTTGAATCAACCTGGCCATAGATATAATTGAGAAGCGTGGTTTTGCCCGTTCGCCTCATACCCGTAATAATGATTGCTTCAGGAGAATCAAAATAGGGCTTTATTTCCTTAAGAATAATCCTTGGCTTAATCATGAAATAATATTTACCATTTAGTAGTACTATTTGTCAAGAATAATTTACAGAAAGTATCCCTTAGTCTTATGCCACACAATTGCCGCATATTCCCAGGCCAAACTTGGAACAGAGAGTTTTTTGTTTTAAAAAAAAAGGGGGACAGTCCCTTTTCCAAATGGGACTGTCCCCTCTGTCCTGTTTTTTCTAATCTTTATTTTTCTTTAAACTGTATCTTCCCTATTGCAACTCCTAAATTCCTTGGGTCGGGAGTCCCAAATGCTTTAAGGGGATTCCATGTCCTTGAAACTTTAAAAAGAAGTATAACTTCTTCCTCAACTTCATCTGGAATAGAATACGCATAGGTTTTCCATGCGCTCTGCTTTAATGTCAACTTGCCCAGCAGTTTTTTGTGCTTAAAAAAATCTTTAACAATGTAGATCTCGACTTCGTCCGGTTTGCCCCTGATATCTGGATGCGAAGCAAGCAACGGTATCTCAATCACCGGTTTCTCAATCTTGATTGTCGTCCCGCCATAACTTTTTGTCCATCGAAAGTCCATTCCATTTTGGTCTTTCTCTGCCTCATAAAACCCAAAGTTCTGCACCAGCCCTAATTGTTCTGTTCGGCTTTTAAGCGACAGGGAATGAGTAGAGTTCCATAGATGGGCGGCTCCAAAGATAAGTACTAAGATTATGGCCACAATCTTGAGCTTGGGATTTAGTTTTCTGCGGACTTCAGCATTTTCTTTTTTCATCGAATAAGCAAAAACAAGCGCCACCAGAAGCCAGAAGAAATATTTAACATCATAGCTTCCTATGTAACTGTGAAATAAAAAATTGGTAAATATGCAAATTATCCC
>DAOUSP010000171.1 GCA_030627155.1 Candidatus Aminicenantota bacterium | reverse complement strand
TCCGAGGCTTTGGAGACTTCGTGGAGCGTGACGTCTTTGCCGCCAGTAATATTGATAAGCACTCCATGAGCCCCTTCTATTGAAGTGTCCACTAACAGGGGGCTCGAGATCGCTCTTTGAGCTGCATCAATGGCTCTGTTCTCTCCAGAAGCGATTCCTGTGCCCATGAAGGCCATACCCATGCCTTTCATGATTGATTTAACGTCAGCAAAATCGAGGTTAATCAGGCCTGGCCTTGTGATGAGATCTGAAATTCCTTGAACACCTTGACGCAATATGTCATCGGCTATCTTGAAGGCATCCTGTATGGAAGTATCCAGGTTGACAGTCTCAAGAAGTCTTTCATTCGGGATGGAAATTACAGTATCCACAGCATTTCTTAATTCTGATAAACCTTCTTGTGCTTGCTGGGCACGGATTTTTCCTTCAAACTCAAATGGAAGAGTGACAATCGCGATGACTAATATATCCATTTCTGAGGCGAGGTTAGCAAGAATGGGGGCAGCACCTGTTCCTGTTCCTCCTCCCATTCCAGTTGTCAGAAAAACCATATCAGCTCCCTGTAGAACCTCAATGAGTCTTTCTGTGTCTTCTATGGCAGCTTGTTTTCCAATGTCAGCCCTTCCGCCAGAACCTAATCCTTTTGTCAGTTGATTGCCGATTTGCACTTTGGTTCCGGCTTTATTGTTGCTGAGGGCTTGCAGGTCTGTATTGACGGCGATGAACTCGACACCTTCTATTCTTGTCTCTATCATCCTGTTGATGGCATTGCCCCCTCCGCCACCAATTCCAATGACCTTAATATTGGCACCAATCTGTTCTTCTACCAGATGAAATTTTAATTTACTTTTAATTTCTTCACTCATTTTTTCCTCCTAAGCCTCTTTAAGCCAATCTTTAAATTTGGACCAAAACCCTTTTTTTCTATCTTTAGAAATTCCTGTGCTCTTCCATTGATTGTATCCATAAAGGATCAGTCCAACAGAAGTGGCAAAGTCAGGGGTGCTGACTCTGTCCACCAGGCCTCCGATACCCATTGGGTCACCACGCCTTGCCGGCAAATCAAAGATTTCTTCTGCAACTTCTTCCAATCCTTCGAGTAATGCAGTTCCACCCGTGAGCACAATTCCTGAGTTGAGAGATTTTTCATAGCCCATCCTTTTGATGTCATTATCAACAAGGCGAAAGATTTCTTCTGCCCGTGGATGAATAATATCTGCCAATAACTGTCGCGAAAGCACTCGAGGTTTTTTCCCTTTTCCTACAGATGGGACTTCTATGGTCTCCTGTTCTTCAACTAATGGAGAGGTGACGCATCCAAACTTTTTCTTTATTTTTTCTGCTTCAGGGATTGGAGCCCGAAGGCCAACTGCAATGTCATTTGTAAAGTTGTCGCCTCCAATAGGGATGACAGAAGTGTACCATAGGCTTCCTCTCTCAAAGATTGCAATTTCTGTTGTGCCTCCTCCAATGTCAATGAGGCCAACACCAAGTTCCATTTCATCATGAGTCAGAGTGGATGTGCTTGTGGCTATCTGGTTGAGAATGATTTGCTCGATTTCAATACCGGCGCGAGAAATACAGGTGCGCAGGTTTTGGACAGAAGTTGTTGCTCCTGTGACAATATGAACGTTGACTTCGAGCTTAATGCCACTCATTCCGAGTGGATCTTTGATTCCATCTTGTTCATCGACAATAAATTCTTGAGGAATAATATGGATGATTTCTCTATCAGGTGGAATGGACACAGCTTTGGATTGGTCAATCACGCGCTTGATATCTTCACGTGTGATTTCTCTGTTTCTCCCGGATACAGCAATGACACCTCTACTGTTAAAACTTTTTATATGAGCTCCTGAAAGCCCAATGAATGCAGAATTTATCTCCACTCCTGCCATGAGTTCCGCTTCTTCCTGGGCTTTTTTGATAGCATCGACAGTAGCGTCTAAATTGACAACTACACCTTTTCGCAGTCCTCTTGATTCTGATGTTCCAATCCCAATAATCTCAATTTTTTTATTTTCTGTGATTTCACCGATAATCGCAGCGATTTTTTTTGTACCAATATCGAGTCCGACGATATATCCGTTTTTTGGCATTAGTTTGCCTCCTTTGCAGAGTTGGTGACATCATCTTCATAAGATGTGTTTTGTGCTTTGAAGTATACACGGCTTGGAATGCGTAAATCGATATACTCTAACATACCGTGTTGTTCCAACTCCGCGCGTTTTTTATGGAATAACTCTAACTTTTCAGAGAATTTATCATCACCCAGAATAATCCATGTGGAAGACTCCTTGAATTTGAGGGAAACATTCCCATAATCTGAGACGTCCAAGGTCTCCACTTGTTCCATTTTAAAAGGGCCTAAATTGTCCAGGCATTGCCATGCTAAACTTAATTTTTCAGAAAAGTCTTTCTCGAAGCCGTTTGTGTCAATTAGAACAGGAAGGTTCACAGGCGCATTAGAGTCAAGGTGTTCGAGGATTGTTCCGTCTCCATCAATAAGAAGCAAATTGTTCTTCTTCAAGATTGCAAAGGGCTTCCTCGGTTTGATTTCCACCCTTAATGACGATGGGAAAATCTTTCTCAAATAGATATTTTTTACCCATGGATGTTCAGAGAGTGCGTTATGGAGGCGGTTAATATCCAGGAGAATAATATTTCCCAGTATTTTTTCTGCAAAATAATTCTCGATATCGGCTTTGAGTTCTGGTTTTGGACATATAATTTCAACTGTATTTATATTCAATTTATCCCAGGCGATTAGGAAAAAATATAATTGTTGAATACAATAAAAGAATCCGGCCACAAAGAAGAGAATTAGAAAAACGTGTTTGTGTTTTAGTTTTATTTTTCTTTTGATTTTTTTTGTTTTTACTTTTTCATCCTTGCGCTTGAAATACTCCTGTTTATCCAGAAATGAACTCGTTCTGTACTTGATTGCGGGGTAAAGATGTGCAGGCATGGTTACTTTGATCCTCCAATATTTTTTATAATTTCAGGAATGACTCTATAAATACTTCCTGCGCCGAGGATGAAAATCATATCTTTAGGTTGAGAAAGTTTCTTTACCAAGCCAGGGATTTTTTTAAGGGCTGGCTCAAAATAGATGTTTTTATGTCCCAATCGCTTAATTTCTTCAAAGAGAGCAGCTCCTGAGACTCCGGGGATAGGCTTTTCTCCGGCAGGGTAAACTTCTGTGATGATAAGCAAGTCTGCTTGCTTTAAGACTATTGCGAATTTTTCTTTAAGCAAAGAAAGGCGTGAGTAACGGTGTGGCTGAAATACAGCAACAACCCTCCGGGACCATCCATTCTTTGCAGCATTTAGTACAGCCTTGACCTCTGTTGGATGATGGGCATAATCCTCTATGACCATGATGTCGTTGATTGTTGCTTTCAACTCAAACCTGCGTCCTATTCCGTGATAGTTTTCGAGCGATTTAAGGATTTTGGAAATGGAGATATTCAGATCAAGCCCAACGGCAACAGCAGCCATTGCATTGTATATGCTGTGGATACCAGGGACATTCAGGCGAAGAGTCCCTAATTTCTTGCCTTTCCTGAAGAGAACGGATGTGCTTGTAACGTCTTTAAATTCTGGTTCTCTTGCAAATATATCCGCTTTTGACGAGAATCCATAT
>DAOUSP010000182.1 GCA_030627155.1 Candidatus Aminicenantota bacterium | reverse complement strand
TGTTTTCAGTTCTTCCAAAACGATTTCTATTGCTTTGTTGAGCTGCTCATCGATTCCCTCATATTCTTTTGCTGGATCATTATCAACATAAATGTCCGGCTCTACACCCTTGCCTTCGATTACCCACTCTTTTCCATCAATGCTGTATGGTGCAAACTCTGGCTTCATCAAGTATCCTCCATCCACTAACGGTAAGGGCCCACGAATACCTACGACACCACCCCAGGTGCGCTTCCCGATTATCTTCCCAAGTTTAAGTTTTTTAAACCTATAAGGGAAAATATCTCCGTCTGATGCGGAAAATTCATCTATCAAACAGACTTTAGGCCCCATTAAGACAGCATCGGGGTCAGGAAACTGTGTTGTATTGCGTGCCATTTCTATCATTACGATTTCGCGCCTCAAGCGCTCAATAAGCATTGGGGAGACATTCCCTCCGCCATTGCCTCTTACGTCGATTATGAGAGCTTTTTTACGAAGTTGAGGATAAAAATGCTTTACAAACTCATTCAATCCCCTGATCCCCATATCAGGCACATGAATGTAACCGACTTTGCCCTTCGTGGTTTTGTTTACCTTTTCTATGTTTCTTTGGACCCAATTGTAATAATAAAGAGATAGCTCATCTTTGATCGGCATAACAACTGTTTTCCAGCTCCCTTTTTCTTCTGGTTTAGAATTAACTTGAAGAGTAACTTGTTTTCCTACTGTATTCCAAAGGAATTCATATATATCTTTCATCGTGTTTGTTGGCTTCCCATTTATGGAGATAATAAAATCTCCTTCGCTAACATTGACTCCGACTTCTGTAAGAGGTGAACGTGCAGATTTATCCCAATTCTTCCCTTTTAAAATTCCTTGAATCTTGTAATACCCAGTATTTTCATCCTGCTGAAACTGCGCCCCAAGCATTCCAACAGGAATTCTCTTTGGCTGCTGGTAATCACCTCCTCCTATGTATGTATGCCCAACATTGAGCTCTCCAATCATTTCCCCAATAACATAAGTCAGATCAGCTCTATGATTTACAGCTTTAGCAAGAGGTTCATATTGACTTCTGAGCATCTGCCAGTCTACTCCATGCATATTAGGAGCATAGAAGAAATACTTCATCTGCCGCCAGCATTCATTGAAAATCTGCTCCCACTCCTCTTTTAGGTTAAGATTCATTTCCATATTAGAAAGGTCCAATTTCTCTTCTATCTTTATTGCGCTTTTTGGAATATCTATGATGGCATAAGATTTATTTTGAGATACAATCATTTTCTTCTGGTCATGTGATATTTCATATCCATTTATGTTTCCAAGTTGTGTTTCTTTTTGTGTGTTTAGGTCATACATTTTCAAAGATGACTTTGTATCCTTATCACCTCTTTTCATATAGTAAATTGTGTCATCAACAGAGGTGATGTGCCGATAATTAGCAACTTCTATCGGCAGCTGAATTATTCGCTCATTCAACCCTTCTGGATCAACCTTGATTTTTATTCCTTCTGCGTCAGGTTTTTTAGATGAAGTTTTGTTCTCTTTTTTGATTTCTCCTTTTTCTATTTTGGCTTTATCTTTGCTGTTTGGCACAACTTCATCACTCTTTGGCTCAAAAGGAGACTTTATCTCTTTTGATAGAGTGACTAAATAAATCCGCGACATAGAAAGATATGCATGATTCCATTCTGTACGGCTGAAAACCGGACTAAAATCCCTGTCAGAAACAAAAAAGAGATATTTTCCTTTCGAATGAAAAACCGGTGCATATGAAGAGTACCAGCCATTTGTCACTTCATATGTTTTTTGAGATTCAATATTATAAATATATATTTTTGTCATCGTTTCAACTTCTGGCTTCGCATAGGCAATCCACTTACTGTCAGGAGACCAAGAGTAGCTTGTGATTTCCCAAGCGTCGGCTTTTGCAACCTGTACGACTTTTTTTGTCTTTATATCCAAGTAATTTAAACGAAGGAGTTTATCATTCCAGAGAATCTTTGAAGAATCTGGCGACCAGCTAATCTGATATTTATAAGTATCTGCATCTTTGGTAAGTTGCTGGGGAGAACCAGAGCCATTCTGAGGAATGATGTAAATCTCATCCTCACCAGTTGCATCAGAAATGAAAGCAATCCATTTTCCATCAGGAGACCATTTTGAGCTGCGCTCATGAACTCCACAGGTATTAGTTAAATTGCGTGTGTTTCCATATTTAGCTGGGACTGTAAATACTTCTCCTCGAGCTCCAAATAAGGCTCTTTTTCCATCTGGAGAAATCTCATAATTTGTAATCTTCTCGCTTACCTTAACAAGCTTGCTTCGCCCTGAATTCATGTCATCTGCAATGATAATTGGAATTTTCTTTGCTTCTTCTTTTTCTTTGTAAAAGCGGAAGATATATCCTCCATTTTCAAAAACAATGGCCTTGGGACCCAAAGAAGGAAACTTAATGTCGAACTCAGAAAAATTTGTCAACTTCCGTGTTTTCTGTGTACCTACGTCATACACATACAAATTCATTTTCTTGTTTTCATCTCTATCAGAAAGGAAATAGATTTTGTTTTCATGCCACATTGGAATAATATCTTGTGCTGGATTATTTGTGATATTCTGGATTTTTTTCGTCTTAAAATCGTAGATCCAAATATCATCAGCCATTCCGCCACGATAGCGTTTCCATGTCCTGAACTCACGAAAAATCCGATTATAGGCTATTTTCTGGTCATCTGAAGAAAACGAACAAAATCCTCCTCTTGGCAAAGGAATCTGTTCTGGAGTTCCGCCTTGAATGGATGCAAGATATAGCTGTCCATTGAAATCATTCCACTCATGCATGCGCGAACGAAAGACTATTGAGGAATTATCATGCTTCCACCCCATTACAATATTATTCGGGCCCATTCTGTCTGAGATATCATCACGGCCTAAGGTAGGAGTAAAGGTTAACCTCTTTGGGGTGCCACCTTCACGGGGAATCAGATAAACTTCCCTGTTTCCGTCATATTCGCCAGTAAATGCAATATATTTTCCATCAGGAGAAAACCTGGCAAATATTTCGAAACCCTCATGGCTTGTAAGTTTTCGGGCCACACCACCCTGGGAAGAGACTGAATAAAGATCCCCAGCATAGGTAAATACAATCAGGTCATTATGTATTGCAGGAAATCGAAGAAGCCGGGCTTCCTGATTGCCATAGGAACTGCCAGTCATTAAAAACGCAATAATAAACAAGCACAATATTATTTTTTTTCTCACCATTCCTCCTTTATCAAGCAGATTGAAATATAACAACTTTTTTGGAATATAACATAACAATAATCCTGAAACAAGAAATTTATACTTGAAAAAGCAACCAATAAAGGAAGCATCTCTATTTCCGTGACAGTTAATTATGAAGGTGTAATCTGTCACAGCGCCGGTTCCCTCTCCATCCTTGCCAAGACCCTCCCACCCTCCGCAATGGGCTTCGGATG
>DAOUSP010000043.1 GCA_030627155.1 Candidatus Aminicenantota bacterium | reverse complement strand
TCAGAAGCTCTTTTAGGAAAAGATCTTTATCTTAAAAAATATCTACAATTCATCAGGCAAAATGATAAAAAATCAGATTAATTCCCATTTCTCGCTTCACAGGTAGTCTTTCCCCAGTTGTTTTAGCTGTGCAAGATAAATTCTTCTTACTTCCAAGAAAAACGGATGATAATCTTCCGCCTTATAATCAGGGTATGTCCAGCTTAACGCTCTCACTTGTTTCCGCCCAAACAGTAATTCAAGATGAGCATAAATCCCTTTCTGAAGTGGAATCCTGTGAGCAAAATCTTTTGTTGTGGCCATAATCAGAGCAGAAGCAGTGAGGTATCCAGGATCAATGTTTACAATTCTCTGCTCTGCGTGAAATTCCTTTTTTATTTCTTCTTCCAATGTATTTGTGCAGGTTTTGATTTCACTTAGTCTTTCTGGAGACATAAGCTGTTCAAAGCTTATAAATCTTCTTTTTAAGTTCTTTCCCATTTGTTTTTCATAATAATCTGTGTAGTTAAATGGAAAAAAAGAGCTTTTATTGTCTATTGCACCATAGAGTTTTATAAGACGGTCTTCGGCTACATTAAACACCTTTTCGTTTGAAGCAATGATGCCACAGATGAGTTTCACAGGGGAAAAAGACTTTGTCTTGGCCATTTGTATTTCTTAGAATATCCTTCTTTGTATTCTAAGATACTTTTTCATGATTTTTCCACTTTTTTCTTAATCCAGTAAGCATTTTTATTTCCGTGATGAGGAAAACATCTGACCTAATTGAGAAGTGCGGCGCCGGCTCCCCTTCATCCTTGCCAAGACCCTCCCACCCTTCACAATGGGCTTCAGATGGAGAGGAGCCGGCGCTTTGACAGATTATACGTTCATAATTAACTGTCACGGAAATAGAGATGCTCCCAAACGGGACTGACCTTTTTTTGAACATTTTGCTCATCGCAAAAACACAGCAAGATTCGGGCGAGGCATCTGCCTTCAAGAGGATAAATTTTTCTTTATGCCCTACTGGACAATGATGAGGGTTTCCTGGGAATCAAAGGTTAAACTCTGGCCTGTTGGACTGTTGGCGGATATTCCAGTAACTATGAGGCGGCTTTCTCCTTTGCCAAGGGATTTAAAAACCAGGGTAACTACTGTTCCAGTTCCCTTGGCTCCTTTGCCGATTTCTTCGCTTGAAAAACCTATGGTGCATCTTCCAGCAGAGTTGTCGATGTTTTCTAAAAAAGGAGGGGTCTTTCCTAACTGCCGGATGAAATTTCCAACAACGATCTCTTTTAATTCCAATACTTTAGGGTTAAAGTCAATATTAAACGACATGTTGGCTACTTCATCTTCAGACCTGATGTTCACAGGAATCCTGAATTCTCTGTTCTGAGGAACTTGAAGACTTGCGGTATTAAAATATATCTGGTTTTTCCTTCTAACTTCCCTCTCTGTAGAAGTCTCCCTACGCGCTCTAGCACGCTCCAGTTCCAGTTGACGAAATTCCGCTCTTGGCACAGGACGCTCTCCTCTTCCAGACAAAGAAGATTCACCTACCCCAAACCAAAAAGGGATTGCATCCTCTTTGGTCACAGGAACAGTCCTGATAATATATGGAGTTATGGTCAAGATTACATCAGTCTGCTGGATTGTCTTATCTGTATTTGAAAACAAACTTCCTAAAACAGGAATGTTTTTCAATCCTGCAATTCCTTTTAAAGTTCTGCGTTCTTCATCTTTTAAGAGTCCTGCAAGTAGATTTGTTTCTCCGTCTTTAAGCCGGATAATGTTTTTCACCTCGCGAGTGCTTATGATCGGAAGATCCGCATAGCCTGTCCCTCCAAGCGATTTTATCTTAATCTCCAATTCCAATGTGATTTCTTTTTCAAAATGAATACGTGGAGTTATTTTCACATCGATTCCAACAGATTTGTATTCAAAAGAAGTAACAGGCTGCTGGGCTATTCCTCCAGCTGCAATTGGCGTGAATGTAGTTCGTGGAATAGGGATTTCATCGCCAACCAGATATTCTATTTTCTCTCCTTCTACCCCACGCAACCTTGGCTGGGAGATAATCTTGGTATCGACATCTGATTCCAAGAACTGCAAAAACGTTGATGGTAAAACAACCTGGAAATTTTCAGCCTTTGTAAAATCAATGCCTTTCAGGTTAATCCATCCTGTTTCTTCTTCTGTCTCACCACCATAAGAAAATCCAACCATATATTTATCTAAGCTCATCCCTATTTGCTGGAGTTTCATTCTTGAAACTTCCATGATTTCCAAATCAATAATTACTTCTCCTCTTGGTTTATCCCAAAGTCTTATGATTTTTTCTGCTAATTCGATGACCTCGGGCACGTCCCGCACTGTCACCGAGTTTAAGTTTTTATCTATGATAATGCTCGGTGCTTTAAATTGCGTACGCAGCATCTGTGCCAGAGCTACCTGAATATCCTGAGCATCGACGTTTGATAGATAAAATGTCCTGATCGCCTGCAAATCATATTGAGCCCTCTTTATGGGCTGGTCAGGGACAACGATTATTGTCCGCTCATCAATTATCCTGTAAAAATTCTTTGTGGCTAAACAGAGAGACTCGAGCGCTTGCTCAAAGGTCATATGTTCCAAATCTATAGAAAAAGGAATATCCTTAAACTGCTCATCAAACAGAACATTCACCTGTGCATGCTTGCCCAAAGCTTGAAAAATCGAACGCAAGCTTGCTTCCCGGGGAAATTTTAAATGGATTTTTTCTTCCTTAAGTTTAAGCTGAATCGGAGGACTGATTTTTACTTCTTTCGGCTTTTCTTTTTTTACAGGTTCACCCAGAATCTGTTTCATCTCCTCTAAAATCATCCTGTTGGAAGGTTCATATGCAAGTGCCTTTTCATACTCGTTACGGGCTTCTTCTTTTTTTCCCTGATTGGAGAGACTTCTTGCATTGAATACATGAAAATTGCTCGCCGATATTTTCGCGCGAAACAACGCAATTCTATAGACAGAATTTTTTGGGTCTTCAAGCACAGCACGCTCATAGTGCTTCACGGCCTCATCCCAATCTTTACTGATAGCTGCTTCCCTTCCCAGCTTATAACTTCGACTCAACGTCACACAGCTGCCCAGGAAAATACATAATATTAGTAAAAACGTTGTTTTTCTCATGGTTTCTCCTCTTCCAAGGAAAACGTCTTTTTTCGAGAGCCCTGCACAATTATTTCAACGCCATCCTTTGTGACTTCTCCAATAACAATATTCTCAGAGATGACATCTCCTTTTTGCACGGCTAACGCTTCCCCTCTAAAAATGATTAAAGCAATAATTTTCTCTTCGGATTCCACATATCCAATGTAATTCAGGTCGAGCCCAGTTAATGAATTCTCCTGCCCTTTATGAATATCCAATCCTTGCCCCATTATGTTTCTCTCTTCATCGCTCATTTGGGAAGATCCTAAATCAGCGTAAGTTTCTCTTTTTATAGAAAAAATATTCCGTTTTGGTGGCAGAAGCTCTTTCTTTTTCAGCTTTAGCAAATCTATTCTTACAAGCCGTTTATCTTCTACTTTTTTTTGTGTTTTTTCTGAACTCTTATCTTCATAGCACCACAGAGAAATAGAACAATTGAGAAACATAATGGAAAAAACTGCCAAGTAAATATTAGCTTTCATAATATCCCGCCAAAATGATCCTTAACTTGAGGAATCCAGTTTGAGGGCCAATATCCAAAAAATTAATCTTTTCAATAACCAAAAACTTGGGTAATCCTTCTAAAGAATTTATGATTTTTTTTAAAGAAAAATAAGACACCGATATGTTAAAATCCAGTTGGACTTTATTTATATTTTCATCTTCGAACTCTGCATAATTATATTGAATACGAGGTACTGGAAGGCCGGATTCTCTAAGAATCCTGCTGAGATCCTGCCTGAGCTCGGCAAAAGCATTTTTTTCGCTATAGAAATACTGCCTTGCCGTTGCAATATCCTCCTGCGCAGCTTTCCAGTTTAGCCATTCTTGCTTTTTTAGGCCTTTGCTTGAATCAATCTTTTGCAATTCTTTTGTTTTAATCGAAAGAGAACTCATTGCATGTAAACAAGTCCGCTTCTCCCCCAATGCAATGAAAAAATAAAAGATAAACCCAAAGATAAAGATGGCCAACAGCAATCCCAAGATTTTCCGCTCTTTCTCACTAAAAAGTTCAAATGTTTTTTTCATAGATAAAAGATACCTCTGAGATTAAAAAGCCCCTATCATCTTTTGATTCACTCATGACTTTTATTTCTTTAAATCCCATGGAATCCAGCCGTTTTACAAGCTCTAATAACTCGCTGACGCCAAATGAGGCCACTTGAACCCGCACATCCATTTGGGTATCCCCTTTTTGAGCTGGAGTCAAAGACACGATGCACGCCGAATCAGGAAGGGCATATTCTACATCAGAAAGAAAATCCACCCAAGAAAAACTTTTCTTGTAAATCAAACGGTTGATAAGCTCTATCTTTGTTTTGTATTTTTCTTTCATCTTGTTAATATCTGACGACAAATGTTCTTCTTCACGTTGAGACTCTTTTTCTTCTTTCTCAATTTTTGCGATGGATGATTCTATTTTTTTGGATTCTCCTTTATATCTAAAATAAGTCCATCCGCCTCCAATAAATACAAGGGAAACTACAATGAAAAGCATCCAAAAGACGAGGAAAAACAACCTTCTGTTTCTCAAAGGGTGAGAAGCTAAATTGATTTTCACACTCAATCTGTCTTGTTGTGCCATATAAGTTGACCTATCAAAGGAGATAAAATCTTCTTCTCTTTTTCTGAAAGCTTAAACCCTATGGACGCATCGATCGTCTGCACTGGAAGCTCCAATCTTCCTTCCAAGTGGGAATAGATTTCTTCATCATCCTCTAAAAATCCGGGACGAATCCAAAGAGAGTCAAATTGTTTCTTCTCTTTGTCTTCCATGAAGTGAATTGTATTTTCTATCTCTTGGATAATGCTCTCCATTTTTTGTTTCAACATCTCTTGTGTTCGAATTGCAAGAGCAAATGGTTTCTGGCGATAGAGGATGATCTCGCCTTGCATCGCTGCCACAAGACTGAATGAATCATCATTAATATTCACAAGCATCAAATTCTTGTTTCTATCAAGCAGATTGCACAGGCATAGAGAAGGAATATCAACAACTCGAACTTTCAATCCTAAAGAATTAAAAAAATCTTCATAATCTTGAACTACAGCACTTCTTGCAATCCCAGCAATAACTCTTTTAAAGCTGTTTAGAGAAAACTCATCAAAAGACATACGGATATCTTCAGGTAAAAGAGGTTGTTGTTTTCTTATCCTGAAGAGAATAATTTTTTCTTTTTCCGCTTTAGAAGGGGGAAGCTCTTCAAAAGAAAACACATGAATTTTTTGAGACATTTCAGGAAGCAGAACAGCGATTTTCTTATCTGAAAGATGGAATTTCTCCAGCTCCTTGGATATCCTTTCTTTAAGGATCTCTCTATTTCTTATGTTTTTTTTATGAAAAGACGGTTGAATTACACCTTCTTCCAAAGGGCAAATGAAATGATTTTTGATTTCCCTATCTGTTTCAGAAATCTGGATCCCACTGATATAACGTGAAGAAATATAGAAAGACGCATGAGGGATGGCTTGTTCCAAGAAATACTGTTTTAGTCTAATGAAAAATGGAATCATTTCTTTCTTGTCAATTTTATAATCTATTGTTTACTCAACAAAAGTTACTTTGTTTAATTCTTTCAAACTCGTTACTCCTTTGAGGACCTTTTCTATGCCAATCTCTCTCAGGAAAAGCATCCCCTCTGCCTCTGCCCTTTTCTTAACCTCAGAAAGAGGCTTTCTATCCAGAATCATTTCTCGAATCTCATCCGAGAGTTCAAGCAATTCTGCTATGGCTGTTCGGCCTTGATAGCCAGTATTCCCGCATTCTATACATCCTTTGGCCTCATAAAAAATGGTGTCCTTGTATTTTTCTGGGGCAAGCCCTGATTCCAACAGAATCTTTGGCTCGTATTTCACTGCCATCTTGCACTTTTTACAAAGAATGCGCACTAACCTCTGGGCAAGGATACAGTTTAATGCGGAGATGAAACTGTATGGATCAACCTTCATATGGAGAAAACGGCCAATTACATCGAACACATTATTCGCATGCACTGTTGTGAAAACCAGATGTCCTGTCAAGGCAGACTGAATAGCAATCTGTGCGGTTTCCGGATCTCTGATTTCGCCAACCATGATTTTATCAGGGTCATGCCTTAAAATCGACCTCAATCCTCGAGCAAAAGTCAGGCCTTTCTTCTCATTCACTGGAATCTGAGTGATTCCTTCTATTTGATATTCGACAGGATCTTCTATCGTAATAATCTTATCCTCTGGTGATTTTATTTCTGTTATGGCAGCATACAATGTTGTAGTCTTTCCGCTTCCTGTTGGTCCTGTCACAAGCACCATCCCATAAGGTTGGGAAATGTATTTTCTAAACTTGCTCAATACCTCATCAGAAAATCCAAGCAAATCTAACCTCAATTCAGATATGGCTTCTGTAATCATTTCTTTATCAAGAATTCGAATGACAGCGTCTTCTCCATAAATGCTCGGCATGATGGACACACGAAAATCAATGGTTTTATCCTTGATCTTCAACCTGAATCGCCCATCCTGTGGGACTCTGCGCTCTGCAATGTCCAAGTCAGACATGACTTTGATCCTGGAGATAATAGGGGACTGAAATTTCTTATCAATAGGTTCCATTGCTTCTTTCAAAACTCCATCGACCCGGTATTTTATCACCACTCCTTCTTCTCTGGATTCAATATGAATGTCACTTGCTCTCTTCTGAACAGCAGTAAAAATAATAGAATGCACTAACTTAATGATCGATCCATCTTGGTCAGCAAGCCTCTCAACAGAAATCATCTCTTCTTCTTCTCCTCCCTCCTTCTCGATGACCTGTGTGATAAACCCCTCTGTGGCTTCTTTAAGAATCTGAACTGCGGTTTCACTTCTCCGGAGGGCTTCATGTATGGCTCTTTTGGAAGCAGCAAATACTTCTACTTTCTTCCCAAGGAATGATTCGATGGCATCAATTGCAGAAATATCTGAAGGGTCGGCAATTGCAATTCTTACGGAATCTTTGTTTTCTTCTAAGGGCACAAAATTTGAACGGTAGATAAAATCCACAGGAAACGATTGGATGAATTCCCTGTTTAACAAAACAGATGAAAGCTCAATATACGGAACATTATATCTTTTTGCCAGTCTCTTTGTTTCTTCTTCCTCAGAACGATATAAATCTGCTTTATTGTTTTTCTTTGATTTATTTATCATCTGGCCACTCTCACGACATTAAAAATTGGCAGGTAAACCGAAAGAAGCATCGCCGCCACAATCAAGCCCATGAAAATAATTATTACCGGTTCCACAAGAGAAACAAACGTGTCTATCTTCGTTTGTACTCGCTCATCATAAACATCAGCAATATCTTTCAACATCCCTTCAAGATTTGCTGATGCTTCCCCGATTCGTATCATATCTACTGCAAGCAAAGGAAAATATTCTGTTTTCTTCAAAGAATCCGAGAGACTCTCTCCGTTTTTTATGGAATCAGGAAGTCCCTTCATTTTGTGCCTGAGAAAACTGTTAGGCACAGCGTTCCGGGCGATATCTATGGATGAAACAACAGAGATTCCTCCTCCAAGAAGAAGGGTTAATGTCCGTGCAAACAGAGACACTGCAGATTCCAACCATATTACCCTACCGTATGGAATTTTAAGTTTACATCGGTCAGAAAAGATTCTGGTCTTTTCTTCCTTCCTTGTAAAAAAATAAACCAATACAATCAAAAAAACAAAAGCTAAAATCATAGGCAGGTTGTTTCTAAGTGACAGAGAAAAAGACATTAAAGCACGTGTGACAAATGGAAGTTCGGCCTCAAAATCTTTATAAAAATCAGAAAACCGGGGAAGAATGAAATTCAACAGGATTGCAAGCATAACGAATGAAAAAAACAAAAGCAGTGTAGGGTAAGTCAACGCCGAACGAACTCTTGATTTTGTCCTGGAAATAATTTTTGAGTAGTCGATGAAACGGTTTATAGTTTGTGGTAAATTCCCGCTTCGTTCTCCTGCCATAAGAGATGCAATATATATCTTAGAAAATTTATTCTCATAAGGGGAAAAGGCCTCAGAAAGAGATTTCCCTCCGCGGATTTCTTTCTCGACAAGCATTAATAATTCTTTCAAGTGAATATTCTTTATCCTGTTTATTATTATTTCAATACTCTTGAGTATAGGATAACCTGCTTTGATTAGAGCCACAAATTCTTGATTAAACATAATAAAATCATTGTCTTTGATTTTTTTAGTAAAGGGAAGCACTAAGACTTGAGTCCTTTTCCAATCCCTCCTGACAGACAATACACAGAATCCTTGTTCTTCAAAATGCCTTCTGCATTCATTTGAGGATGGCGCGATGAAGGATTGTGATAAGATACGGCCTTCATCCGTTGCTAAGCGGCAAAGAAAATATGGCATTTCAAATCTATAAGGTCTTCCGCATGATTAAATTTCAATCAATAATTTGTGTTCTCATATTAGGTTATCTGGTTTTATTTGTCAAACAGATGTATTGATAAGTAAGCATCTCTATTTCCGTGATGAGGGGAATATCTGACCTAATTGAGAAGTGCAGCGACGGTTCCTCTCCATCTGAAGCCCATTGTGGAGGGTGGGAGGGTCTTGGCAAGGATGGAGGGGAACCGGCGCTGTGACAGATTATACGTTCATAATTAACCTGAATTATTCATAAATTATGCCGACACCAATATTTATTTTTAATGATATCTGCCACTTACGTTGATT
>DAOUSP010000038.1 GCA_030627155.1 Candidatus Aminicenantota bacterium | reverse complement strand
CGTCTTTGTGTGTCAAAATCTGAAAGAATGCCTATCATGTGCTTCTCTCCTCGATAGATTATCTTATTATATCAAATCCGGGACACAATACCCATTTTACTATTTCCGTAGCGCCTGGAGAGTCAAGATAAGTGAATAGTGAGGAGTGAGGAGAGGCTCTCCCTTTAAACAAAGAGGGACTGTCCCCTTCTATATTGTTTTTTCTATTGATTATGTGGCTGTGCAGACCGTCGATAACCCAGGGGACATCATGCAAAATATTGTAATGTAAGAATTGACCCCTAACAGAGTGTCTCATACCAGAGTATCTATCAGGTTTTAGATAGTATTGACAGAATGAGACTAAATCATTAGTATATAAGGGCTTGAAAAAGCCAGAGGCGCGTAGCTCAGTGGAAGAGTGCTTCCTTGACGCGGAAGAAGTCGAGGGTTCGATCCCCTCCGTGCCTACCAAGTTTTAAATGTATATTTGTGAGAGAGAGACTAACATAGTATTGCCTGCCCTGATGAATGCAAATAGATTTAAATGAGAGAATCAGTTCATGTGGAAATATAAGATGTTTTTATTTTTTCTTTAATAATGGGGGTTCCTCTTTTAGAGTGCCTTTCATATTATGGGTGGGCTGAGAATTTTCTTTTGGAAAGATTAAAAGAATGATTATGGAGGCTTAATTGACAATTGCAGAATCAGAAGAAGCTCTGGATGTATTAAGACACAGCGCTTCTCATCTTCTTGCCCATGCGGTTCTTGATCTTTTTCCGGGAACGCAAACAGGGATTGGTCCGGCTGTTGAAAACGGCTTTTACTATGATTTCCTAAGGGAGAAACCGTTTACCTTAGAAGATTTGGCTGCAATCGAGCAGAAGATGAATGAATTTTCGCAAAGAAATATCCCTATTGAGCGCATGGTCATTCCCAAAGAAGAAGCCATTCGCCTTTTTAAAGAACAAGGCCAACAGTTGAAAGTCGAGCTCATACAGGAAAAAGGGGGCGAAGAAGTCTCGTGTTATAAGCAGGATAGTTTCATAGATTTCTGTTTAGGTCCTCATGTGCCTTCAACTGGCCACATAAAGCATTTTAAACTTTTGTCAGTATCCGGTGCGTATTGGAAAGGAGACGAAAAAGGCCTTCAGCTTCAAAGGATATACGGCACTGCTTTTTTTAATAAAAAAGATATCGATGATTACCTTTTACTTTTAGAAGAGGCCAAGAAGAGAGACCATAGGAAATTGGGCCAGGAGCTCGATCTTTTTAGTTTTAACGAGAACCTTGGGCCAGGATTAATCCTATGGCATCCAAAGGGTGGCGCTGTGCGGAAAGTCATAGAGGATTATTGGCAGGAAGCCCATCTTAAAGATGGTTACGGCCTTCTCTACACGCCACATATTGCAAAGCTTGATGTATGGAGGACAAGCGGGCACACAGAGTTCTACGATGCGATGTATCCTCCTATTCAGGGTGATGGAGTCGAATATGAACTGAAACCTATGAATTGCCCTTTTCACATCATGGTGTATAAATCCAGACAGAGAAGCTACAGGGAGCTTCCTCTTCGCTGGGCAGAGCTTGGCACGGTTTACCGGTTTGAAAGGAGCGGAGTCCTTCATGGCCTCATGAGGGTTCGTGGATTCACGCAGGATGATGCCCATATTTTCTGCCGTCCGGACCAACTTGAAGAAGAGATTCAAAGAGTTATTTTACTTGCTATGCGAGTGTTAAAAACTTTTGGTTTCAATGAATATGACATTTTTCTTTCTACCCTGCCAGAAAAACATGCGGGCAAGATTGAAGACTGGGATAAAGCCACACATGCGCTTGAAAAGGCATTGAATGATGAGAAGCTCGACTTCCAGGTGGATAAGGGAGAAGGGGTTTTTTATGGACCTAAAATTGACATAAAAATCAAAGATGCCCTGCGCCGTTCCTGGCAGTGTACTACTATTCAGCTTGATTTTAACCTGGCTGAACGATTTGATATAACTTATGTCGGAGAAGACGGTCAATTCCACAGGCCTTTCCTTATCCACAGGGCATTGCTTGGTTCTCTGGAAAGATTCTTTGGGGTTTTGATAGAACAGTACAAAGGAAATTTTCCATTATGGCTGGCTCCTGTTCAAGTGGTTATACTCCCCATCGCTGACCGGCACAATAATTATGCAGAAAAACTGGACGGGATATTCAAAGAAGAAGGAATCCGGTCGTTTGTAGACCTACGGCGGGAAAAAGTCGGATACAAAATAAGAGAGGCAGAGAACCAGCAAATCCCTCTCATCCTTATTGTTGGAGACAGGGAAGCAGAACGTCAAACCATTTCCCTGAGAGTGCATACCAAAGGTGATGTTGGCGAGGTTTCTTTGAATGATTTTCTTGAAAAAATCAAAGAATTGATTAAAAATAAATCTTTAAGCGTTAATTTTTAAGGAGGCAAATCATCAGAAGACGCATGTATCAACCTGTTAGGAAGAAAGTCAAACCACATAGGATTAATGAAATGATTCACGCAACAGAGGTCAGAATAATCGATGAGGACAAGAAACAGTTGGGCGTACTTTCGACAAAAGAAGCTCTATTTCTTGCGAAGGAAAAAGGGCTGGATTTAGTTGAAGTGGCTCCCCAAGCGAACCCTCCAGTCTGCAGAATCATGGATTATGGAAAGTTTCTTTATGAATTACATAAAAAAGCTCACGAAGCAAAGAAGCACCAGAAACAGATTCAGGTGAAGGAGATCAAATTCAGGCCGAAAATCAGCATACACGATTACAATTTTAAGATTCGGCACGTTCAAAGATTCCTAAAAGAAGGGAATAAGGTCAAGATTACGGTCATGCTTCGCGGAAGAGAAAAGGCAAAGCCAGAGTTGGCTCATCAGGTATTAGATCGGGTTCTTGAAAATGTTCAGGATCTCGGGCAACGTGATGGAACAATCCGAACCCAGCCTTGGGCTATTTCAGCCATATTGAGCCCCATAAAGTCAGGAGGAAAAGATGCCAAAACTAAAAACACACAAAGGAGCCAAGAAGAGGTTCAAAGTAACAGGGAAAAAGAAAATACTTCACAGTAAAGCAAATAAAAGCCACATACTTACAAAGAAGTCGCCTAAGCGGAAAAGAGGTCTAAGAAAGACAGGCTTGGTCAGTGATGCTGACCGGAAACGGGTTAAAAATATGCTTCCATACGATTTTTAAAAATTAAACCATAATAGAAACGGGAACTGCTTCTTATCATGGAGCCAAAAACGAAAAATAATTAGAATTCCAGGTTCTAATACAAGGAGAAAACAATGCCAAGAGTAAAAAGAGGAACAAAGAGAAGAAAAAAGCGAGCAAAAATATTAAAATTAGCTAAAGGATTCTGGGGAGCGAGAAGCCACAATTACAGGACGGCGAAAGAAGCTGTTGAGCGGGCTCTCCAGTATGCTTACAGGGACAGAAGAGCCAGGAAGAGAGATTTTAGAAGATTGTGGATTATCCGCATAAAAGCAGCAGCAGAAGAGAACGGCCTCTCATACAGTCGTTTTATTCATCTTCTAAAAGAGAAAAACATCGAACTTGACAGGAAAATCTTAGCAGACCTTGCCGTCAATTCTCCGAAAACATTTTTCCGGATCGTCGAGAAGGTAAAAGAATCTGCTTCATAAGGCATTTGTGTAAACAGGAATGAAAGAACTTAAGAATAAAATAGAAAAATACAAAACACAATTTAATAGAGAAATAACCCTCATTCAAGATAAAAAAGGGCTTCAGGAACTGCGCAATCTGTTTTTAAGCCGGAAAAAGGGCTATGTATCTCTTCTTTTTGAGGATTTCAAGACTCTAAAACCAGAAGAAAGGCCAGAGGCTGGGAAAATCATAAACGAGCTGAAAGAGTATGTTCAAACAAAGCTCCAGGTGCTTCAGGAAGAATTCAGTACAGCCAAAAAGGTCGAGAAGACGTATGACCTGACCCTTCCAGGGAAGGACGTATATTTAGGTTCCCCGCATCCAATAGTTCACTTTCAGCAGGAGATCGAGCAGATATTCTTGACTATGGGATTTGCCATTGAAGAAGGGCCAGAAATAGAAACCGATTATTACAATTTTGAGGCGTTGAATTTCCCCCAGCATCACCCTGCTCGTGACGATTGGGATACTCTCTATATTAAAGATGATCTACTTCTCCGTACTCATACCTCTCCTGTTCAAATCAGAGTGATGGAAAAGAAAAAACCCCCCATCAGGATCATAATTCCTGGGAAAGTCTTCCGGAAAGAAACACCTGACCCCACTCATCTCCCGATGTTTTTTCAAGTAGAAGGATTGGTAATTGATGTTGGCATCACATTTGCTCATCTAAAAGGGACATTGGAGTATTTTCTCAAGGCCTTGTTTAATGAGAATATTAAAATAAGATTCCGGCCGAGTTTTTTCCCTTTTACAGAACCATCTGCAGAAGTCGACATAGAATGCACGGTTTGTGATGGCAAAAACGAAGACTGCCGGGTTTGCGGGGGAAGCGGGTGGATAGAAATACTGGGCGCAGGGATGGTTGACCCTCAGGTACTTAAGAACGTTAATATTGACCCTGAAAAGCACTCCGGATTTGCGTTTGGGATGGGCATTGATCGGACAGCAATGTTTGCTTTCCAGATTTCTGACATGAGAAATTTTTATGAGAATGATTTAAGATTCATTAGGCAGGTCTTACGAAAATGAAGATAAGTTTAAGTTGGCTCAAACAATATATCGACTTGGATATTTCTACTTCTGAACTGGTTGATACCCTGAATAATATTGGATTGATGGTCGATGACTGGGAAGAAAATGAAAACGATACCATCCTGGACATCGAGACTTATGCGAACCGCCCTGATACACTTGGCCACCTTGGTGTAGCAAGGGAACTTGCAGTAGCGTTGGGACGTCCTCTTAAAGAACAAAGCTGGCCTTTGATCGAACTGAATGAGAAAACGTCTGACCTTATTAATATCAAAATCTTAGATGAGGACCTTTGCCCTCGTTACTGTGGAATCATCGTCCGAGGGGTCCATGTAGGCCCTTCTCCTTATTGGCTAAGAGAAAAAATCAAAGCAATTGGCTTGAGTCCTATTAATAATGTTGTCGATGTTACAAATTATGTTCTATTTTCCACAGCACAGCCAATTCATGCTTTTGACCTTGACAAATTAACTGGCCGGAAAATCATCGTGTGCAAAGCCAAGAAAAGTGAAAGCTTAATAAGCTTAGAAGGAGATACTCTTGCTCTTTCTTCGGACATGCTTGTGATTGCCGATGAAGTTAAACCCGTAGCACTGGCTGGAGTCATAGGAGGGCAAGAAACATCAGTTTCAAATGAAACACAGGATGTTTTTATAGAAAGCGCCTACTTCGACCCTGTTTCTGTACGGAAAACCTCAAAAAAACTCGGGATTAAAACAGAGGCATCTTATCGCTTCGAACGAGGAGCGGATGAGTCTTTCCCCCCGCAAGCAGCATTGATGGCAGCTTCCATACTGACTCAAATGGGAGGAAAGGCGACAAAAGGGATTCTTGACATCTACTCAGAACCCAGAAAACCGAAGACGATTGTGCTTCGCAACCACCGGGTTGCAGGCCTCCTTGGATTAGAGATTCAAGAGGAATTCATTGAAGAGACCCTTTCTAAACTTGGTTTCCAGATAGAAAGGACACAAAAGGGAGTCTGGCAGGTCAAATCTCCTCCCTTTAGAGTCGATGTTGAAAGAGAAGCTGACCTTATCGAAGAGATTGTCCGTTTCTATGGCTATGATAAGATTCCAGCCAAACTGCCTCCATTTGAAACGTTAGAGCCGGCTCTTTCACCGAAAAGGAAGGCGTTCCATAAGCTCCGCCAAATCCTGTTTCATTATGGCTTTGATGAAGTTGTAAACTTCAGCTTTGTTAATGAAGAGAAAGAAGCGAAACTTCAATCAGGAAGGAAACCAATCGAAGTCAGGAACCCGGTATCTTCAAAGGCCTCTATTCTAAGGACGACTCTCATTGGCGGTTTACTCGAGAACATTTCCTGGAATTTGAACAGAGGTGCTGAAGGTGTCCATGTTTTTGAAACAGGAAATGTTTACTTTTGGCAAAATGATTCCTGCACTGAGCAGTGCATGCTGGCTTTGGCAACCACCGGGCGAGTTGGAACTGCTCACTGGCAATCAAGAAATGAAGAAACAGACTTTTTCCGGCTAAAAGGTGCCTGTGAAGCTTTCATGAATTATCTTCGCTATGATCCATATATATTCCGCGAAGAAGACCACACATATTTTGAGCCCGGACATTCTCTTTCCTTGCATTTTAAAGGAGAACCGGTTGGTTTTATGGGATTAGTTAGAAGAGACATTTTGGATAGCTATTCTATAGAAGATGAGGTCTGGGCAGCGGAATTTAAACTGGAAATGTTGTTGGAAAAACAGGCTAAGAAGTTTCAGTATCGTCCTGTGACGAGATTTCCTGGCATTTCACGGGATATTTCGTTTATTGCCTCACAAGAAGTGACTTATCAGAAAATAAAGGCCGCAGTGGAAAAGTGTTCTATTCCCTACCTGAATCAATTTTATATTTATGATCGCTTTTCAGGCCCTTCCATTCCCAAAGGAAAGGTGAGCTTGTCTTTACGATTTGTGTTTTGTCACCCTCAGAGAACACTCCTGGCTGAAGAAGTGGATGCCTTGCAGGAGAGAATCATTAAAACTTTGAAGGCTGAGTTTAATTTTCAATTAAGGGAAGGAGGGAAAATTGACAAGTGAGTTAGAAAGGATTAAAATTTTAGAAGGGAAAATTTCCCAGGTTGTTGATTATATAAATAAGCTTATGGCTGAAAATGAAGCATTAAGACAACAGGTGAAAGAGTTGAAAGCTCAAAAAAAGAATTTTGAGGAGAAGGCAAGAAAATCTGTTAAACTCGATGAAGATTTAAAGAAATATGAAGAAGAAAGAAATGTTATAATAGGAAAGGTTGAAAGCATAATAAACCAAATAGACCAACTCGGAATATGATTGATAAAATCATTGAAATAGAAATCTACGGACAGAAATACAAGATAAGGGTCAAAGGAGAAGAAGATGAAAAATACATAAGCCATCTTACTTCTTATGTTGATCAAAAAATGCGAGAGGTTGCAGTGAAATCAAAGTCAGTAGATACATTAAAAATCGCGGTTCTTGCGTCATTAAACATTGCGGATGAGTTTTTTCTCTCGCAAAAAAAAATGGATCAACTCAATGAAGTGATTGGGCATATGGAGAATGAAATAGAAGGTTTGGAGGGCTGCATTTCCAAAGATGTGAATAGATACAAAGAAATCGATGAGGCTACGAAATAGATTCAAAATTATGATGAGAGCAATTATCGATGGATTAGATACAAGGATTTATTTGCCCTCCTAATTTTCATCTCCTTTGACGCCCCTAATAGGAGGTAGTCAAAGTGAATTCAATATTATTGATTTTTCTTGGTATCCTGATTTCTTTATCAGGATTTATCGTTTTTATCTTTATTAAAAAAGCTGCTGGGTCTCGTTCTGTCTTTAATGCGACGAAAGAAGCTAAAGAGATAATTAATAAAGCACGCGAAGAGGCAGAAAAAACAAAAAGGGAAGCTTCTTTAGAAGCTAAAGAGAAGTTCTTGAATCTCAAGGCAGATTTTGAAAGACAGACTCATGAGCGGCGGAGAAAGTTTAATGAGACAGAACGCCGCCTGGTCAATAAAGAAGAAAACCTCGAGCGGAAGTTTCGCATTTTAGAAAACAAGGAAAGAGATTTTGCAGTAAAAGAAAAGGGATTGTATGACAGAGAAAAAGAACTCTCTGAAAAGGAAAACGAATATAATAAGTTACTCCAGCAGGCCATTGAAGACTTGGGAAGGATTGCGAATCTAACACCTGAGGAGGCTAAAAAGGAGCTGCAAAAAAAGATCGAAGACGAAGCTAAATTAGAGTCCATTCAGACTGTTCGTAAGATCGAAGAAGAAACCAGAGAAAAGAGCCAGGCTTTAGCGCGCGAGATTATCAGCCAGGCCATTCAGAGATCAGCGGCTGAACATGTGGTTGAAACAACAGTCTCTGTTGTGGATCTCCCATCTGATGAAATGAAAGGCCGTATCATCGGAAGAGAGGGCCGCAATATTCGGGCATTGGAATTGGCAACAGGAGTAGATATCATTGTGGACGACACTCCGGAAGCTGTGATTCTTTCAAGTTTTGACCCGATTCGAAGAGAAATGGCGCGGATGGCAATAGAAAAACTCGTTATTGATGGAAGGATTCATCCGGCACGAATTGAGGACGTTGTAGAAACAGTCAAAGAAGAACTCGAAGAAAAAATTAAGCAAGAAGGAGAAGCTGTAACCCTTGAGTTAAGGGTTCAGGACCTACATCCAGAGATTATTAAGCTTCTTGGAAAATTGAAATACCGTACAAGTTTTGGGCAAAATGTCCTCCAGCATTCTAAAGAAGTGGCCATTTTAGCGGGGTTAATGGCAAAAGAGCTTGGAGTGGATCAAAACATAGCTTTACGCGCAGGGCTTCTCCATGACATCGGGAAAGCAGTGGACAAAGACATTGAAGGGACTCATACTGAACTCAGCGTGCAATTGGCTAAAAAGCATGGAGAATCCGAACCTGTTGTACAAGCTATTGCCTCTCATCACAGAGATATCGATTTTCCATCTATCGAAGCTGTTTTGGTGCAGACGGCAGACACTTTATCCGCAGCAAGGCCTGGAGCCAGACGAGAGCTTTTAGAAAACTATATCAAGAGAGTTGAGAAGTTGGAAGAAATTGCCAATTCTTATGATGGCGTAGCAAGAGCATTTGCTCTTCAGGCAGGAAGAGAAATCAGAATCATTGTTGAGAGCCAAAAAATCACCGATGATAAGGCAGTCTTGGCCGCAAAAGAAATCGCTCAAAAAATTAAAGACGAGTTAGATTATCCAGGCCAGGTAAAAGTCACAGTAATACGGGAAATGAGGGCTGTAGAATATGCAAGATAAAATCGGTATTCTTTTTATCGGAGATATTATCGGTCGTCCTGGAAGAAAAGTGCTAAAGAAATTTCTGCCACAATTAAAATCAAAGTACTCTCCCACACTAATCATAGCAAACGGAGAAAATGCCGCAGGCGGTGCGGGAATAACTGAGAATATTTGCCGGGAGCTCTTGTCTGAAGTCAATGTATTAACATCAGGAAATCATGTTTGGGACAAAAGAGAAGTCTTTTCTTTTATTGGAAGAGAACCAAGGTTGTTGCGCCCGGCCAATTATCCCCCACAAAATCCTGGCAGAGGGACCTATATATTCGAAGATGGAGAGGGCCGAAAAGTTGGGATTTTGAACCTTCAAGGAAGGGTGTTCATGGAGCCGATTGATTGCCCTTTCCGTGTTG
>DAOUSP010000060.1 GCA_030627155.1 Candidatus Aminicenantota bacterium | reverse complement strand
GTGGCCATTTATAAGAAAATGGCCGTGCGTTATCAATTGCCGGGCATGAGCTCGAGAATGAGCGAAACCTAATAAAAAGACAACATTATCCAGCCGTCTCTCTAACATCGATAATAGAGTTTCTCCTGTGATGCCTCGTTTTTTCTCAGCTCTTTTAAAAAACAACCGAAACTGTTTTTCTGTCATACTGTAATATCTTTTCAGCTTCTGTTTTTCTCTTAACTGAATTCCATATCCAAGAATCCGTCTCCTCCTGCGTCCATGTTCACCAGGAGGATAGGCTCTTCTTTCCAAAGGACATTTTTCACTCAAACATTTGCTTCCTTTAAGAAAAAGCTTTGTCCTCTCTACTCGGCAAAGTCGGCAGATAGGCTCTCTATACCTTGACATTCATCTACTCCTTTATGTTATGACTAAACTCGTCGTCTCTTCCTTACACGACAACCATTGTGTGGAATTGGTGTAACATCTTTTATTGATTTTATTTCTAAACCGTTGGATTGAAGGGCTCGAATGGCTGATTCCCTGCCTGCACCAGGCCCATTTACTTTGACATCCACATACCTAACACCAAATTCTCTGGCCTTTCCAGAAGCTTCTTTTGCCGCTAATTGTGCGGCAAATGGAGTCCCTTTTCGTGCTCCTTTAAAGCCAGCAGTTCCTGAGCTAGCCCAGCAAACTGTATTTCCTTGATGATCAGTAATCGTTATGATTGTATTGTTAAACGTTGATTGAACATAGGCAACTCCAAAGCCAATTTCTTTCTTTATTTTCTTTTTCTTGGTTTTCTTTCTAGGTTTAGCCATCAAATTCTCCCTGTTTTCCTATTTTTTCTTTATTACATGGCCGCGTGGACCTTTTCTTGTCCTTGCATTTGTTTTTGTCCTCTGCCCCCTTACTGGCAGGCGCCTTTTATGACGTAGTCCCCTGTAACAGCCAATATCCATTAGCCTTTTAATATTCATATTGATCTCTTTCCTGAGATCTCCTTCTATTTTTTCTCTTTTTTCAATGATCTGACGGATTTTATTTACTTCATCTTCGCTTAAATCTTTAACTTTTTTATCTTTATCTATGTTTGTCTCTTGAAGGATTTTATTGGCTTTTGTGCGACCAATACCAAAGATATAAGTAAGTCCAATCTCAATCCTTTTTTCTGATGGAAGTGTAATTCCTGCAATTCTTGCCATTTTTACCTCATTTAACCTTGTTTTTGTTTATGCTTCGGATTCGAACAGATTACACGAAGCGTGCCTTTTCTTTTAATAATACAGCAGTTCCGACAAATCTTTTTTATTGATGCTCTAACTTTCATAATTCTTGTCCTTTATTTAAATCTATATGTAATCCTTCCTTTAGTAAGGTCATATGGAGAAAGCTCAACCAAAACTCTGTCTCCAGGAAGAATACGGATGAAATGCTTTCGCATTTTTCCTGATATATGAGCCAATATTTTGTGTTTATTGGCCAACTCCACACGGAACATAGCATTTGGAAGGGTTTCCAGAACAATTCCTTCGGTCTCAACCACATCTTGCTTAGGCATACTGCGCCCCCTTCGGAGATTCTAATCCTTCTTTATCCTCTCTGCCTGTGCGAATATAGCAGACAGGTAAATGACTTAAAATTTCCAAGCCATTTCGAGTAAGAACCACTGTGTGTTCGAAATGAGCTGATAAGCTTCTATCTTTTGTAACTGCAGTCCAGTTATCCTTAAGAATTTCAACTCTCCAGTCCTTCAGAGCTATCATGGGTTCAATCGCCAGGACTAACCCTGGTTTTATTTTTGGGCCATGCCCTGGAAAACCAAAATTTGGCACCTGCGGTTCTTCATGAAGCGAAAATCCAATGCCATGCCCAACAAAACTTCGTATCACAGAGAAACCTTGAGATTCAACATACATCTGAATCGCATAGGAAATATCCGATATCCTATTTCCTTCCTTGAACTGCTTTATGCCATGAAAAAAAGCTTTTTCAGCTGTAAGTATAAGTTTCTCAGCATGAGTGTCAACTTCTCCTACTGGATAAGTAACTGCAGCATCACCATAAAATCCATTATATACAACACCAAAATCCAAGCTGATTATATCCCTTTCTCTCAACTTTCGAGAAGAAGGGATCCCGTGGACAATCTCCTCATTGATGGATGTACACAGGGAAGCAGGATAACCACGATAACCTTTAAACGCTGGTACAGCACCCATCTGTTTTGCCCTTTTCTCGGCATACTGGTCCAGTTCTTTCGTCTGTATTCCTGGACGAATCATCTTTTTCAATTCGGATAGAATTTTAGCGACAATCTGGTTGCTCTTCTTCATCGCCAGGATTTCTTTGTCGCTTTTATAAACAATCATTATCTTTACTCTGTCTTCATAGACTATGCAATCGCCTTATCCATTATTTCACAAATATCACTGAAAACATCTTCTATATTATTCTCTCCGTCAATTTTGTTATAAATACCTTTTTGCTTGTAATAATCTATTAGAGTTTTTGCCTGATTTCTGTATACTCGCAAACGCTCTTTTATTACATGAAGTTCGTCATCTTGGCGGCGAATAAGTCTTGCTCCACACACATCACATGTCTCTTCTTTCTCTGGGCATTGAAGCTTCATGTTGTAAATTGCTCCACATTGAGGACAAATACGCCTTGCTCCAAGTCTTTCAATCAAAGTTTTTTCACTCAAATATATATCCAGAACGATTTCCTTTCTCTTTCCATTTATCTCCTCAAACATCTTTGCTTGATTCAAGTTGCGCGGGAATCCATCCATAACATAACCTTTTCGGCAATCTTCCTGGGAAATTCTATCTTTAATCATTAGCATAATAATATCATCACTGACCAATCTGCCACAATTTAAGGCTCCTTCTACTTCCTCATCTAAAAGTGCCTCATTTTTTACAGCTTGGCGCAACAGGTCACCTGAAGACACTTTCGGGAATCCGTATTTTTTTTCGATAAGGTCCCCTTGTGTCCCTTTTCCACTTCCCGGAGGTCCCAATAGAATAATTCTCATCCTCTCCTTCCCTTAAGTCGGCCGCGGCGCATGAAGCCATCATAGTGTCTCATCACAAGTTGGGCCTCAATTTGCTGGAGGGTATCCATCGCTACACCAACTACAATAAGGATAGATGTTCCCCCGAAATAAAAATTTATATTCATCCCTTGTGTAAACCAATTTGGCAAGTTGGCTTCTAAAAAACTTCCTATAAGAGGGAGTGTGTGGAGTTTAAATCCTGTCATAAAAAACTCAGGAAGAATAGCTATTATGGCCAAATAAAGGGCTCCCACTAAAGTAATGCGGGAAAGAATATTATCGATAAAATCAGCAGTGTTTCTCCCTGGTCTGATACCTGGGATAAATCCGCCATATTTCTTTAAATTATCTGCAACATCGGTAGGATTAAAAATAATCGACACATAGAAATATGTAAAGAAAATAATCGCACTTACATAAACTAAATTATACAAAGGCATGCCCAAGCCGAACTGCTGGGCTATCGACTGAAATGCCGGAATTTTCACAAGCTGAGCTATGGTGGAGGGAATAGTGATTATAGATGCCGCAAAAATAATAGGAATCACTCCTCCGGTATTTACCCTCAGGGGAAGATGAGTGCTCTGTCCTCCGTAAATCTTTCTCCCAACGACCCGTTTCGCATAAGAGACTGGAATACGTCTCTGTCCTCTTTCCACAAAAACGATTATTCCTACAACCGCAAGCATTATAATCATGAGAAAGATGATCTTTAAAGGAGACATATCACCTGTCCGCAGCCCAACCAAAAGACCCTGTAACCCTCTTGGAAAATCGACTACGATCCCTGCAAAAATGATAAGTGATATTCCATTTCCAATGCCTCTTTCTGAAATCTGCTCCCCTAGCCACATGATAAAAACAGTCCCTGTTGTGAGTGTTAGAACAGTCAGAAACTTAAATCCTATACCTGGATGAGAAACAATTGGCGCTCCTCCTGGACTCCTTAATGCTTCAAGGAACATAGCAATTCCAAAGGACTGGATAACACAAATAAAAATTGTTCCGTATCGAGTATATTGAGTAATTTTTTTCCGTCCAAGTTCCCCTTCTTTGGATAATCTCTCCAAGTAGGGCCAAACAACCTGTAGAAGCTGAAGAATAATCGAGGCACTGATATATGGCATTATGCCCAATGCGAAAATGGTCATTCGTGACATGTTTCTACCTGAAAATAAATCAACAAACCCTAAAATAGTCCCTTTTTGAGCCTGCCAGAATTCCGCTAGCGCAGCAGCACTTATACCAGGGTTAGGAATTTGAGCACCAATTCTGTAAACAGCCAGGATCATTAATGTAAAAATAACCCTTTTTCTCAGGTCTGGAATACTGAAAATGTTTTTTATACTTTCAAGCATCTTTAACTTCCAATAAGAATTGCTTTCCCACCCGCGTCTTCGATTTTCTTTTTGGCGGACTTAGAAAACTTATGCGCATAAACAATTTTTTGCGAAGAAATCTTTCCTCTCCCTAATATTTTTAGACTTTCGGATTCTTTTTTCATTATTCTTGCCTCGACAAGATCCTTTGGGTGAATTTTCTCCTTCTTAATCTTGTCTAACCGGTCGATATTCACTTCTGCATATTCTTTCCGGAAGATATTCGTAAAACCTCTCTTTGGAACCCTTCTGTGTAAAGGCATTTGCCCACCTTCAAATCCTCTTTTGCGAGAGTATCCAGAAATTGACTTCTGACCTTTTGTGCCGCGTCCCGCTGTTTTTCCATACCCTGAACCAGGCCCTCGGCCAACTCTTTTTCTATTCTTCTTTGAATTCTTTGCTGGGTGAAGATTGCTCAGATTCATTTTTTCTCCAATGCCTCCACTCTCACCAAGTGAGGAATTTTTCTAATCATGCCCCAAATTTCCGGACAATCTTTGCGGATGACCTCAGAATTCAGCTTCCTTAAACCTAATCCTTTCACAACCTCCCTCTGTTTTTGAGGGCGGCCTATGGGGCTCCGCACGAGTTTTATCCTTAATTGTTTTTCTGCTGGTTTTTGCTTTATCTTTTGGGCTGTCATTTTTGTTTCTTCTTTCGTTTTTTTTAATAAAGGCCTCTCTACTGCCATATGACGTCCTTTGATTTTCCTCTATTTTCAGAGACTTTTTCAGAGCTCTTTAGTTTTTTTAACGCATCAATAGTCGCATGAGCAACACTTATTGGATTATTACTTCGCAATGACTTGGTCAAAATATCCTTTATTCCAGCAAGCTCCATGATGACCCTCACGGCCCCGCCTGCAATAACACCGGTTCCTTTAGAAGCAGGCCTCAAGATGACAGCACCACCTCCATGAACTCCTTTTATATAGTATGGGATCGTCGTCTCTTTGAGTGGAACTCTTATGAGATTTTTTTTAGCGTCCTCTGCAGCTTTTGCGATTGCCTGAGGCACTTCCCTGGCTTTCCCTTTTCCAATCCCAACAATTCCATTTTCATTTCCAACTGCTACCAATGCAGAAAAACTCAAGTTCTTACCACCCTTAACAACCTTTGTCACCCTTCGTATAGAAATGACCTGGTCTCTTAGTTCGAGTTCTCGCTCTTCCATCTCTTCGATTATTCCATCTTCTACCACGCTTATTCCTCCTTATGATTCCATTGCACTTGGACTAAAAAATGAGCCCTGCTTTTCTCATGGCTTCCGCTAAAGCCTTTATGCGACCATGATAGGGAGAAATCCCCCTGTCAAATATAACGCTTTCAATCTTTTTTTGTTTCAATCTCTTGGCTAAAATTTCTCCTAAACTTTTAGAAGCTTCGACGCTTTTTGTATTTTTATTTTTCTCTCTAAATTCCTTCTCCAAAGTTGAGGCCGCTGTTAACACCACCCCTTCTTCATCATTGATTACTTGGCTATAAATATACTTATTGCTCTTGAAAATAAAAACTCTTGGGCGCTCACTTGTCCCTTTAAGTTTCTTCCTGATTCTTTTTCGAATTCGGCTTTTCGCTTTTTTCTTTAAAGTCACTTTGTCTTTAACCAACGCTCACCCCCGCCTTTCGTTCTTTTTTAATCAACCGCTCGCCAACATAACGAATCCCTTTATTCTTATAGGGGTCTGGCTTGCGAAAGCTTCGTATCCTGTAAGCTTCCTGTCCTACTCTCTGTTTATCTATACCTTTGATTGTTATCAATGTAGTTTTTTCCAATACAATTTCAATATCACTAGGGATATTATAGATAACAGGCTTTGAATATCCCAAGTTTAGTTCTAATTTGTTTTTATCCAACTTAGCACGATATCCCACGCCAACAATTTCAAGCTGTTTGGTAAATCCATAAGATACTCCTGTTACTGCATTAGCTGCTAAGCTCCGGCAAAGGCCATGGAAAGACAGAAGTTGTATAGTATCATTCTCTCTTGTGAAAATCAGCATATTGTCTTTAAACTCGGCTTTTATACCAGGGATTAAAGGCGAAGAAAGTTGTCCTTTTGGTCCCTCAAATTCGATTATATTAGATAAAACTTGAACCTTCACACCATCAGGTATTGGAATTGGTTGCTTTCCTATTCTTGACATTTTTTAGCCCTCTCTTTTAAGCTTTACTTACCATATGTAGCATATAATTTCTCCTCCTACACTGAGTTCTTCACAATGTTTTCCTGTAATAATTCCTTTCGGCGTCGATATAATTGCGATGCCTAACCCTCCAAGCACTTTAGGAATGGAGTCTTTTTTGCAATATACACGACATCCTGGTTTAGTTATTTTTTTTATGCCGGTAATAGCATTTTGTTTCTCTTTATTATATTTCAGAGTGATATTCAATATTCCCTGCTTGTTATCATCGATTACTTTAAAATTTTGAATATACCCCTCTTCCTTAAAAACTTTAGCAATCTCAACCTTCATCCGGGAAGAAGGCATACTCACTTCTTTTTTTTTCGCCATAACAGCATTTCTGATTCTTGTAAGCATATCTGCAATAGGATCTGTCATACTCATTGTTTCATCCTCTCACTAAATTTACCAAGAAGCTTTAGTAATGCCAGGGATTTCGCCACGCAAAGCAAGCT
>DAOUSP010000106.1 GCA_030627155.1 Candidatus Aminicenantota bacterium | reverse complement strand
TAAGTAGATAAGGGTATTTATGTTTGAAGAAACATTAGTTCGAAATGATTTAAAAACTCCTGATAAGAATTTAGTTATCACTATCCCTTCCCTGAAAGAAAAGATTGACCCTTTACTTATTTTTTTCATAATAATAATCAGCTCATTCATCTTAATAATTTCAATTAAATTCCACATTTTTCATTTGTGGGCCGAATTTCTACGAAGCACCTGGATTCTTAGATTATCGACTTATCCTTTATTGATTTCTGCAACCATTGTGATTAGTGGCGTTATTTTCAGGACAATTCTTTGGTTTCGCTACAAAGCCATGACAGTTGCGCCACAAGAAAAAGTAAAATGGCCGTTTGTAACTGTGATCATGCCTGCTTTAAATGAAGAAGAATTAATAGAATCAGCGATTGAATCTATTTTTACATGCAGATACCCAAAGGAAAAGTTAGAAGTAATATGCATAAATGACGGGTCAACAGATTCTACTCTTTACAATATGTTGAAGGCAAAGCAAAAATACGGAACCAGGCTTGAAGTGATAAATTTCTCGAAAAATTTAGGAAAAAGAAAAGCTCTCTATACAGGACTAAAAAGATCAAAAGGAGATATCATCATAACAGTCGACACTGATAGCCGCATAGATAGGAACGCGATCAAGAATCTTGTTATTCCTCTTATCAAAGACAAAAATACTGGGGCAGTTTCTGGAAGAGTCGAGGTTTTGAACGATAAAGAAAATTTCCTTACAAGGATGCTTGCTATCCGTTACTCTATATCCTTTAATTTCGGCAGAGCTTACCAAAGTGTATATGGCTCTGTTTTCTGTTGTCCTGGGGCACTCACCGCCTACAGGAAGCATATATTGAAGAAATTCATTCATGAATGGATGAATCAGAAGTTTTGCAATGTTCCTTGCACTTATGGAGAAGATAGAGCCCTTACTACGCAGATTCTCAAGGCTGGCTATATGACAAGGTTTCAGTCTAATGCTGTTGTTTACACGAAGGTTCCTTCAACTTTCTCCAAGATGAGCAGAATGTACATCCGTTGGACCCGGAGTTATATACGTGAATCTATTCTTTTTGCCAAGTTTATGTTTACAAACTACAGGTCAATACACCGTGTTCTCCCTGTTATGGATTTCTTCTTTTTGAATTTGCTGCATCCCTTCCATATATTCTCTTTTAGCCTTGCGAGTTATTCGTTTCTTGTTTTTCCTGGCTTTATTCTCCGCCACGTGGCCTTTTTGATTTTTGCTGGTTTCCTTCTTTCTCTCTACTATCTCCGTTCAAATAAGAGTATTGTTTTTCTCTATGGAATTCCTTATGCTCTTATTACGGCCTTCTGCCTATGGTGGATTGTGCCTTATGCAGCTTTAACTATGAAAAATCAATCCTGGATGACACGTTAAAAGAATGAAATTCCACACAGCACTTCGGCCTTGGGCAATAAGACGGCTTGAAAAGGTCGACAAAGTTGATCTCGTGGTTGGAATTCCATGCTTTAATAATGACTCTACTATCGAGCATGTTATCGATAGTGCAAGCGAGGGGATAGCCAAGTATTATAAAGACTTGAAATCAGTGATTATCATCTCAGATGGCGGTTCAACAGACGACACAAGAGAGCTTGCAAAGGAAAAAACAGTTTCCCCTTACATTGAGAAAATTGTGACTATATATCGTGGTATTCCTGGTAAAGGAAGTGCTCTTCGGATGATATTCGAAGCAGTTAATTGCTTAAACGCTAAGGCATGTATTTTGTGTGACGCTGACTTGCGAAGCATCACTCCTGAATGGGTTAAAGGCCTTGGTGACCCTGTTCTGGTTCATGATCATGACTTTGTTGCCCCAATCTACAGCCGTTACAAATATGACGCCACAATCACAAACAATATTGCATATAACCTGACCCGTGCTTTATTTGGCAAAAGGATACGCCAGCCAATTGGGGGAGATTTTGGGCTTTCTGGGAAAATGATTGACTATTATTTTTATCATGAAAAAGACATATGGATGACAGATATTGCCAAGTTTGGAATTGACATCTGGATGACGGTTTCAGCCATAATGCAGGATGTATCCATAGCACAAACTTTTCTTGGGACAAAGGTCCATGATGTTAAAGACCCGGTAGAAAGTCTTGGACCAATGTTCAGACAAGTGGTTCATACAATTTTTCAATTGATGGAAAGATATGAAGACAAATGGAAAAACATCAAGAGAAGCGTTCCTGTTCCCATATATGAAAAACCGACCAATGGCGAAGTCGAAAAATTTTCTGTAGATATCCATGGAATGATCCGAAATTTTAAAGAAGGTTTTAACAACTTTTCTGCACTTTGGGAAAGAATTATCAACCCACAGAGTTTTACTTTGCTCAAAAATCTTGCAAAAAAAAATAATCCAAATCAATTTCAAATTCCTAAAGAAGATTGGGCAAAGATTGTCTATGATTTTGCAGTGACTTTTCACCGATGGAAAAGAGACAGGGGAAAACTTGTTGATATTATGAGGCCACTTTACTATGCATGTGTTGCTTCATTCATCAATGAAACTTCAGAAATGAGCACTGCAGAAGCAGAGAAAATAATAGACCATCAGGCACAGGTCTTTGAAGACTTGAAACCATATTTACTTGAAAAATGGGGTAGCTTAAACAGAGTTTCTGTATAATCCTTTATTGCTTATTCAATCTTAACATCCCGTAAATATTTTGCCGCTGCTTCAGGAACACATGGATTGATATAAATACCGCTCCCCCACTCGAAGCCGGCAATTCTTGTAAGCCGGGGAATAATCTCAATATGCCAATGGTAATAATATTTAATAGCAAGCAATATATCTTTTGAAGTCTTGGTCCAAGCTTTTATATTTGGAGAAGTATTCAGAATAAAATTATAAGGAGGGTCATTCAGGACATTCTTTAATCGTAAAAGTACATCTTTAAGAAACCATGATAAACTTTCTAAGTCATTATTCCCTATTTCTTCAAACCTATGGTTGTGTTTAAAAGGAGCTAAAAAAATTTCAAAAGGAAACCGTGATGCAAAAGGTGTCCATGCAATAAATCTATCATCTAAAGATATCACCCTGACTTTATTTTTTCTCTCTTGCTGAATGAGTTCACATATAAGACAATGTTTTTTCTTTTGAAAGTGTTTTTTTGCTCCTTGAAGTTTTAGACTGACATTTCTTGGGACAATAGGCATGGCGATTACCTGTGAATGAGAGTGAGATAAAGATGCTCCTGCTCTTTTGCCGTGATTCTTAAATACCAACACATATTTAAACAGAGGATTCTTATAAAGTTCTTTCAATCTTTCCTGGTATGTAAAAAGGACCAGCTTTATTTGTTCTGGGGTGAAATCAGTAAGATCAACAGCATGCTCAGGAGTTTCGATGATAACTTCATGAGTTCCTGTTCCTTCAACCTTTTTATAGAAACCTGCCTTCATTCTTCTTCTGACTGCTTCGATTTTCAGAGCAGGGAATTTATTGGGGACAACTCTTACTTTCCATCCAGGAGAATTGTTGGAAGTCTCAGGATCGCGGATTGCCCAGATTTCAGAAGGAGTTAAGGATTCATTTCCCTCACAGAATGGACATACCTTAACATGGTTGTATTTAGCTTTATAATCTAAATCAGAAGGCCTTGTTTCTCTTTCTGTTGCAATAATTACCCACTGGTTCTGTAAAGGGTCAAACCTGAGTTCTGGCATCTCTTTTTCCTTTATTTTAGAGCTTTCGTTTTTGCTAGTTTAAATATCGGGTTACTTTTTAACAGGCGAAAACCTGACTACCTTCATATCAATTTTATCCGGTAACACATCTACAATTACATAATGATAGCAAGAACCCAGTTCTCCATATTGGGAATGAAGAGGAGCCCCTCCTCCCCCTGTCACAGTGTATTCAACATCTCCATATGTTGCAGTGCTGTATGCATGAATATGGCCACAGAAAACATGGTCAACCTTATGTTTGGACATAAGCTTAACCAAAGGTGCAGACATTTCATGAGGCATAGCATGATATGCCCATGTTTCCACATCAGAAGGAGGTATATGCATGAAAACGAATTTTCTATAATTTTTCTTTTCAGACAGCCACCTGTCAGCGAGCATTAACTGTTTATCCCAAGGCATAGCATTATCCCCTTCACAATTATCTAAAATGATAAATCTGCAATTACCATAGTCAAAATGATAGACCCTCGATTCATCCCCGCCAAAAACAAATGTATAAGCCAGGCTGCCCTTACGGCAGTCGTGGTTACCCATTACAGGAAAAAATGGATAATTTGCATATTTTTCAAGTGTTGAAAATAGATATTTATCCATATCGAAAGAATATCCGTATGGGGTCATATCGCCTGTATTTACTGCAAAAAGGGGCTGTGATTTATCAATGCTTTTGACGATTGTCTGGAACATCTCAAGGTTATCCCTTGAATCTCCAAACACAACAAAACGAAATCCTTTTTGTTTGTTAAATTTTATATTCTTAACTTGTTTTATTAATCTGTTCACATAGAATTTATCTCCATATTTTAAAAGGTTTGATTTGATTTCTTCGATTGTTTCAATCTTTGGCTTAACTGAAGGCTTGGTCAAAGCTAGTTTTTTATTAGAAAAAATTATCCCGAGTCCAGCAATGATTAGAATTAAAACAGGGATACAGATTAACAGAAATTTCTTTATTCGCATTTAATATTCCTTCCTTTTTAAAATCAATTTTTTTTCTGAATTATTTCATATTTTTATCAGATGCAAATACGTAAGTCAATTTAACTGTACTCGTTCAGAAACATTAGTGACACTTTAGAATAGGAATCCCTTGCAGATTTAGTATCTTTAAATACAGAATTCTTAGAGGATTTCAAGAAAGAAACCAAAAGATGTTCTGTGTGAAGTCTTTCTTCTAAAACCTGATCTTTAATCCAGATCGAATAGTAAAACCTGAAAAGTCAACTCTTGCCTCCTTTTCTCTACAAATAAGTACATACGGCCATTTCTCATCGTATAACATATAATAAAGGGTTCCTTCTCCTTTGCCGTCCCCTATATGGCTGCTCGTATATTCGAACGTCCCTTCGAAGCCGCTGACGGTATATCCCTGCCATGGCAAGGATGTTGATTCAAAAATCATGCCAGAATCCAACGCATATAGAAATATGTTTAGCTTTCCCCTATAAGTTGCTGTCATCAGCTTTAAGCTAAAACAAAAAGAAGTAAAGACAATATGTCTCACATGGCGTC
>DAOUSP010000050.1 GCA_030627155.1 Candidatus Aminicenantota bacterium | reverse complement strand
CTATCCAGGAATTCATCCAGATTAATAATCAAAATCCCAAACCATTCGTGTGGTCTAAAAATGTTGATCAAATCCTCGAAAAAATCGGCCATTGTAAAGCCGTTATTGAGACACTACACTAGAATGCATCCATCTTCTGCAAGTAACCTCTTCATTAGTTGCAATCTAGGATATATCATATCCAAATATGAATCTGTTCCTCCTGCCCATGTATCTTTATAGGCAAAACGCTCAATGATGGAAGGCTCTTTTGTAAATTGATTTCCTTCAATCACCATCCTATGAGAATAATCCGCCTTGCTATCAAATGGCGGGTCTATATAGATTAGATTTATTTTCCCCTCATATCCCTGAGCCAAGAGGGCTTGCATGGCGAGGAGATTATCGCCCCAAATAA
Source organism: Candidatus Aminicenantota bacterium (assembly GCA_030627155.1). Taxonomy (GTDB): domain Bacteria; phylum Acidobacteriota; class Aminicenantia; order Aminicenantales; family Aminicenantaceae; genus Kmv29. The sequence continues at coordinate 7,426 of DAOUSP010000050.1, read as the reverse complement.
GGCGATTCATTTTCTGTTTATCGATTTCTTCCTCGCCGAATAAACCATCTCGGAAAGAGAGGGGCAATTCGCCTGCAACCTGAGGATTTGGAATCACTACTTCCGCCGTTTGAAATTCTATATCTTTTGGATTTGCCGCCCTCCTCGGCTTGCTATCCCACGTCAATCTTGCAGAATCTTTTTTCCTTAGTCTTTCATTTTTCATCTATGATCCTCTCTATATTAAAATAGATTCGATTATTCTTTTACAAATTAATATAAATCGCAAATCTGAAGACATACAAACAATTTGTTTATTTAAATTATGCACTTTATATTATTCTTAGATTTCTAATAAACTTGTATCATATTTCCTTGTGTCCGAATGTTGGAGTTTTTAACCTCTGTATATATTTTCATTATGCCAAGTGAGGAATTCCTCTGATGGGCAATCTTCATATCTTTTAGGCTTATTAACTAACTGGCCCTTAAATGTGAAATAATACTCCCCATTATCAAATTCCTCTCTGATGCGACGGCTGACTTCTATGTGTAACTGGGGCGTTATGGTCATGTATCCTGTATCAAAGAGCTTGTGCATATCGCTCCGAAGAAGAAGCCCATTGTTTACAGCATGCGGTCCTCCATCAGAATAAGAGCGAATGTGTGCAGCTTCTAAAACAGGTAATGCTTTTTCATGAGTCACAGCACAGGAGCGATTATATGCATCTGTAACAAGGACCCTGAAAGAACCCTGGCCCAACCTTGGCTTAACTAGAATTCCTCCTCCGTATCTGGCATGAGGTTCAATAATGCCTCTTCCCTCTTTATCAATATACATATTCTGTTTTGCGGCAAGCCTTTGTTCGACCTTTCTCAAAATGAATTTTCCCGCTTCGCTTGATACATCATAGCTTTTTCCACGAACAATATTAGGTGCCCATTCTGGCGGAGGAAACCCTTGAGGCTCCTTAAAGAAAAAAGGCTGAGTCAGAAGAAGGCAGCCTATGGGAAAATCCTCAAAGCGATTATCCTGACCGCCCCGGTATTTCACAATCCGCCTTCTCATTTCTTCATAAGTTGGGGCTCCGTTTTTCATGCCGAATGAATTCCAGACCAAACTGATAGGTAAAGTTGTGGCATAGGTAAAAATGCCTCCGCTTGCTATGTAATCTCTTGGGCTGTGCAGTTTATAAAGGAATAGCTCTCCAGGTTGAAGCGCTTTGAAAATAGGACCTGGAGAAGGCTGCCAGAAATTTACTTCATCGAGAGGCTGAAGGCTTGAAAGATAATCAAACCATTCGTTGTCTGTTACACCGACGTAGAGCTTCATTCTGAGATTTTTAATTAATCTTATAATATTTTATTATCTTATGTTTTTCCCAATCATCTATGATCCCATTAAATATAAATATTAGATAAAATGCTATCTCTACATTATAAATAAGTCAATCGCCTTTAGAGATGAAGAGGAGGGTGAATTTAGAAAAACTAAAAGAAAAAAATTTCTATATGAGATCGTGTACAAAGTAATATTCATCTTTTTTGGCCCAATACTATGATATGCATGGTTAATCATTACTTGTCAATTTTTTCAACAAAATGTCACTTTTTGTCACATTATGTCGCATCAGTTTCCAGTATATCGATGGACAGCATATCTCATACTAATTGACGCTGAGGGACACAAATAAATTTATATCTGAATTGAGCTCCTACCTTTTTCTAATTATTATCCCCCTTTTGCTGACTGCCACCGGAATTTTTTGAACAATCTTCATGCAACAATTTTTTAGGCATTTAGGAAATGTGAAAAGAAGAGTTTGCTCAACTGTTCTTAAACAGATCTTCAATAGGTCTTGGACCAGCAAGTCGTTCTTTCATTATGCAAAGACAATTATTGGCATTTCGGCCTATAAACCACTTGATTAACTTTATTTCTCCATTTTCTATTTCAACAACAGTAATACATCGAGGATGCACACAGCTACCGTCATTAAAATAAGGAATTTCGCCTTTGGGTGAAAAGATAGGCTGATGAGTATGGCCAATAATAATTGGGATGCCTTTTTTTTCTACCCAATCTGTAAATTTTTCATCTGCTTTTCTCTGTTTAAAATAATTGAAGGCTGGTCTTGTAGGGTCTGGCATGCCAAATACTGCCTGCATAATTTTCCAGAACTTTCTGACAAAAAACCTGCCAAACCACCAGAAAGCATCGTTTATCAGCTCACCCTGATGTCCATGAACCAAAAAGATTTTTTTCTTTTCGTCATTTTTAAAGCTTAGAACAAGGGATTCATAAGCTTTAAAATCACTGAATAAAGGTTCTATTTGTTGTGTTTCTCCGGAAACAATTGTAGCGAATTGTTTTCGTGTCTTCTTTGGGCTTTTCCAACGCCGGTTGTGGTTTCCCCAGATAAAAAAGAACCGGTTTTGTTCATGAAATTTTGCTAAAAGTTCAAAGATGGTCCTATATGTTGTTTTGATTCTCTTGAAGTTTCTATTTTCCCACAATTCATCACCATCACCGAGCTCAATATAAGTGAATCCTTTTTTGAAATAATCTTCAAGTGATGCAATATAGATCAACTGGTTGTGTGCAAAGTCATCAGCACCTCCACCAATTCCTCTGTGGCAATCACTGAAAAATACAATTCGAGAGTTTTCATCAACAGGAATAACGTCTGATTTTTTTAATAACTTTTCAAGTTTTTTAGTTAAAAGACACTTTTCAATTTTTGCTATAACATTTTTAAACATTTTTTTATCCTCTATTTACCCTATTTGTTGATTGTAATATGTCATACTATGCAGAGCATTTTTTGTCCATCAGAAAGTTTCTCCCTTAACACTTCACACGGAGTCTTTCCCATAAATCGCTGATGAAAAGATCGCGGGACGTGCATATTTCTTGACTTTCAAAAGGATTCAGGATTACTATTCAGCTATGTTGGCGAGGGTAGTTATCGCGAGGCGGAGAAAATTTCTCTTTAAATAAAGCAGGTTTCTCAGATGAACGATAATGAACTATCGATTGAAGCCAGGAAGGTCATTGACAAGCTGGCAAGCTCTGAAATCAGTTCGTACATTGATACGTCCCTCACTCCGCCCGATCCCTTTCGTGGCAGAGGTAAAATCAGGTTGATAATTCTGGGGCAAGATCCTACTGTGCAAGATCCTGAATACAGAGAAAAGATCAAGGTCACTCTGCTTCTGAACCAGCCGGGCGGGCTGAGGACATACCTTGAGAAAGTCTGCAAAGCATTGGATATCGACCTGGACGAAAACATTTATGCGACAAATCTCTTGAAGAATTTCTTTACTGTCCCCCCGGATACAATGCGCAAAAAGGACCCGCAATTCTTCCGGAAGGCGGCAGACCATTGGATTCCTTTGCTCAGAGAGGAAATTGAGGAATTTAAAAATGTACCCATCCTGCCGCTGGGCGAGCCCGTCCTGAACTGTTTGACAAAAACTCCGGATCGGGTATTGATCAGAAATTACTGGGGTTATGAAGGACCGGCGCAATATGGCCGGAATTTCAGCTACATAAAACCAACAGAAAATGTATTATCAAGAGTCGTTTTTCCTTTTCCACACATACCGGGTTTATCGCATAAATTCTATAGACAACAAATGAATGGCTACCTCGCGTTCATGAAGGAACACATCAATCCGTAATAATAAATAGGGACACATCCTATTTTTTATGCTTTATATTTTATCCTTTAGGGTCAGGACGCACGAACTGATTGTTCCTCTGGGGTTTGGCCACACGAAGTGTTTTAATTTTCACGAGCTAAACTAAAAAACAGTCTCAAAATCGACCTTAAAACAATTGCTCTAGTAGCAAAAAAGTACGTTTAAGCAGATCAGATATTATTTTTGCAGCTTTCGTCTGTAGCTTTCGTCTTAAAGTGCTTTTTTGTGGGCCCCAAAAAGGAGATTTTAAGGCAAGATATCAGCCCTTATATGGGCTATCTTTCGTGATATCTATAAGTTAGCATGGTCCGACCCCATTTTTCATATAATTAGGCCATCTATAAATTCGACTATTTTTGTTTACAATACAGGATATCATACTGTATAATTTACATAAAAGGTAGATATAATGGCGAACAAAAAAACACTGGGTCATATCAGTGCCCATTTAATCAGCATGCTTTATGAAGAAAATAAGTCAATCTTTGAAATTAGTGATGCCCAGAGGATACTTGGAAAAGGATATAATGAAACTACTGACCTTTTGAGTGAATTAGTCAAGAGGAAGGTGATTACCCGCTTAAAAGCTGGGAAATTTTTGATTATACCGCAACAATTAGGGAAAGGAGAGCAATATCTTGGAAACTGGTATGTAGCTGGCAGAGAAGTTGTTAATTCTAAAAGATATTATATAGCCTTTTACAGTGCCATGCATTACTGGGGAATGTTGACTCAGCCTTTGTTGAAGATTTTTATAGCTGCTCCGAAGAGACAGGTTGTGCCTTATGAGATGAGAGATAAATTAGTTTTTGTTTCCGTAAACGAAAAGTCTATTTGGGGAATTAAGGAAGAGTGGGTTACTCCAAATGAAAAAGTAAGAATATCTGATATAGAAAAGACAATTGTGGATGCTTTGACCCATCCGGAATATTGTGGGGGCATAACTGATATTGCCAAAGGACTGTGGCTAGTTAAGGAAAAAATAGAATACCAAAAGTTGCAGGATTATATCAGAAAACACAATAAGAATGTTGTTGCCAAGCGCTTAGGATATATTTTAGAAATTTTTGATATTAAACAACCAGAATTAATAAATCAATTAAGAGAATATGTAAAAGATCGATATGATAAATTCGACCCCAATTTATCTGAAAAAAGAATTGATAAAAATAAATGGCATTTGATTGATAATGTTGGTCAAGAACAAATTTTGAATTTAATAAGACGATAAACTATTGTGATTGATTATTTTCAAAGTCAAAGACTAGCCGAAACAGCAGGTGTTCCTTCTGAGACAATAGAAAAGGATTATTTCATTGAACTTATGTTATTCTATCTCGCAAAAGATATCGAATTCAAAGAAAAACTCATTTTTCGTGGGGGGACAGCCTTAAAAAAAATATATTTTTCTGATTATCGATTTTCAGAAGATTTAGATTTTTTAGTTGAGGAAAAAGAAAGTTTTGAAGACTATGTAATAAAATTTGGAAAGATAATTGAAAAAATAAATTTGGAATATCCCTATAACTTAAAGAAACGTTTTGAGTCTGAAAGAGACAGACTTCAGTTCTTTATAAGCTACGACATCATTCCGGAAATTAGGGCAGTTAAAGAACTAAAAATAGATGTTTTAAAAGATAATTACATCCCTCCTACTCTAAAGAAGCGAATTTTATTTGGTTATGAGGAATTTAAATATGAAAAGGCCGAGCTCAGAATTTATACATTAGAATCTGTCGCTGTTGATAAAATATGCAGAATATTAGATGTTGATAATGAACCGCGCGACCTTTACGATTTGTGGTATCTTCTAAAGTTGGGCATTAACGCTGGGAAAATTAAAAAAGGATTCAACAAGAAGGTTGGCTATGATATCTATTATCCAAACCTTTTAAGCGCAATAGGAAATGAGGATTACAGGCAAAATTGGGAGATAAGATTAACAAAACAAATTAAAGATCTTCCACACTATGAATTTATTTTAAAGGAGTTAGAAGGTCTAATTGAGAAGAAATTGAATAAATAGGGACACATCCTATTTTTCATGCTTCATGCTTTTTCCTCTGTAGCCTTGTGCCTCTGTGATCTGGCCGCACGAAGTTCTGAATTATGTGGTCTGTATTTCTGGGGTATTTCTGGGGTCTGGCCGCACGAATTTTTTGAATTTTCAGGAGTTAAACTGAAAAACGGCCTCAAAATCGGCCTTAATTAGTCAGAAACTTTGGAGCTTTGCGATGTTTAGTCCCGATTTCATATGCATAGGCTATTTCAAGTAAAATCGGCTCACTCCAGGCCCTTCCGAAAAAAGATATTCCAACAGGTAACTCATCAATATAGCCCATAGGTACTGTAATATTTGGATATCCAGCTTGAGCTGCAGGAGAAGAGCTTCCCAACTGAAAACTGTCGCCATTAATCAAATCGGTTTTCCAGGCAGGGCTTCCTGTTGGGGCTATTATTGCATCCAGATCATGTTCATTCATGACTCTGTCTATTCCTTCTTCCCTACTGCCTTTCATCATTTTGGCTAATGCTTCCTTGTATTCCTCAGAGCTCAGATCTCCCTTTTCCTGGGCCATTTCCAGGTATCTCTGGTTAAAATATTTTAATTCTATCGAATCCGATTTATTAAATGCTATAAGTTCTTCAACGCTTTTGATTGGAGCATCAGGTCCCAGGGATTGGAAATATTTATTCAATCCATCTTTGTATTCATATAGCATGACTTCGAATGAATAATCGCCAACCTTACCACTTGATATTTCATCTATCTCAATGATTTCTGCTCCCTGGCTTTTCATAAAATCTACCGCTTGGTACATCAACGTATCAACCTTATAATTTATTCCTAAAGGAGCTTTGTATAGACCGATTTTCTTACCTTTTAACCCGTCTTCTTTTAAGAATTGCGTGTAATCCTTGTAAAATTTTCCCTGGCTTGCCAATGTTTTTTCATCGGCTGAATCTACCCCGACTAATGCCCCCAAACAAATCGCAGCGTCTCTTACCGTCCGTGCCATAGGTCCCGGTGTGTCTTGTGTAAATGAGATGGGAATAACTCCAGAGCGACTTACAAGCCCTACGGTTGGTTTGATTCCCACAATACCATTGCTATGTGAAGGGCAAACAATGGAACCATCGGTTTCAGTTCCTATCGCAAGCATTGTAAGATTAGCGGATACAGCTACGGCTGAACCCGAACTTGATCCACAAGGGTTACGACTCAAAACATACGGATTTTTGGTTTGGCCACCTACACCACTCCAGCCACTTGTAGATAATTGACCTCGAAAATTCGCCCACTCACTTAAATTGGCTTTTCCAATGATAATCGCTCCGGCATCTTTTAGTTGTTTGGCAATATAGCTATCCTTCAACGGGTAAGAATTCATTAATGCTCTTGAACCGGCAGTGGTTGCCATTTTATCATGGGTGTCAATATTGTCTTTTAATACTACAGGAATGCCATGAAGAGGTCCTCTTATTTTTCCCTCGCTCATCTCTATATCCAACTCTTCTGCAACTTGAATAACATCAGGATTTACTTGAATAATGGAGTTAAGCGTGGGCCCACTTTTATCAATCTCCTCAATTCTGTCCAAATAGGCTTGAACTACCTCTTTGATTGTATGAGTACCGTCTTTATATCCGAGTTGAATTTTAGTTATGTCTTGTTCTAGAAATCTAAAACTGTCAAATTCTGTAATTTTAGCTTCTCTGGACAGAGGTTGACAAGAAATTT
>DAOUSP010000019.1 GCA_030627155.1 Candidatus Aminicenantota bacterium | reverse complement strand
TTTCTTAATGTAAGCTTTTTATAGTATTTTTCCTTTTGGGCGTGAGAGAATGAGGGTTTGAAAGTATCCATGACTGAAGAATTGTATCAAAAAGGACTGAAATTTTCCATTATAACCGTCCTGGTTGACTCAATGGTACTTTTTTATTTTTGCCTATCGCTAAATTTTTCTTTTTGGAGTGCGGTATTAAGTATTTGGGCTGTTTTTTGGTTTTTTTTGGGGTATTGTACTATTTGAAAGACTTGAAATATAAGAACGTACATAGTGTAGTGCTTTTGGATCTCTTTCTAAGTGAAAGACAATTATCGACTGAAGTATCTTACGAATTACTGTAGTTTGCCCGATTGTCAAGGGAAGAGCAGTTTCTTTAGGTGGGGGATTAATTTTTATCCATTCAAGAAAAAGATTAAATTCTTTTGGTACTTTCTCTTTTTTTTGTTCTGCACAAGAGTTGCAAAGTACCCCATCCTTTTTTGATGAGAACCACGAAGGCCCGGTTATATTCTTTTGGCATTTCTTGCACCAGTGAAAAACAGGGAGAATCCCATTGATCTTCAGAAACCATGCCTCAAAGTAAGCGCTGAGGAAATTAAGGTCGCCTCCTGCTTTTAACGCTTGAAGATTGGCTATCAAAAGGCGAAAGAGCGGTTCGTCATTTGACCTAGCAGGGAAAAACTCCTCAACGATCTCTGCGAAATAGGCAAGAGTAAAGGAAATATTCAGATCTTTTTGTATTTCAAAGAATGACTCTATGAGATCACAGTTGTTTACTGTTGACAGCTCTTTTCTTTCTTTCTCGTAATAAAAAATATTTACATAAGAGAATGGTTCTAAGCTGCTTCCAAAGCGGTTTCCAAATTTACGGGCGCCTTTGGCAATTCCTCTCATTATGCCTTTATCACGTGAAAAAAAGACAACAATTTTATCCTGTTCTCCTACAGGGAATGTTCGAAGTATTATAGCTTCTGATTTTTCAAGAGACATAGAGGTTAAGAAATGTATTTTAAGAAAATAGTTCCAAGTCCGAGGAATACAAGTATGCCAATAGTGTCTGTGCACATTGTAAGAAAATTAACTGAACCCAAGGCGGGGTCTAAGTGAAGTAACTTTAAAAAGAATGGAATAAGTGTTCCAAGAAAGGCAGCAATAAAAATGTTGACGATTACTGCTAGCCCTAAGATTAATCCGAGAAAAAGATTGCCAATGATGAAATATGAAACAAGACCTAACACTGCTCCAAGAACTACGCCATTTCCAATCCCCACAGAAATTTCTTTAAATAACGCCTTTTTTGCAGAGAGCCAATCTGTTTGCCCCACAGCGATTTCACGGACAACAATGGCAATAGTCTGATTTCCTGCAATCCCTCCCAAAGCTGCAACCAGAGGCATAAATACAGCCAGAGTTATGGCTTGCTGGAGAGTTCCTTTGAAATAGTTGACGACGAAGGGGGCTAAAGAAGCGGTTATACAGCTAATAAGAAGGAAAGGTAACCTCTTTTTTATGGAGGAAAAAGGGCTGTCCTGGATTCTGTCAGTTGTATCCAATGACACCATCTTATAAATGTCTTCGGTAGCTTCTTTATCTATAACATCAATAACGTCATCAACAGTAACGACTCCGATAAGCTTGTTTTCAGAATCAATAACAGGAATAGCCACAAGGTTATAATCGGCAACGGCTCTTGCGACTTCTTCCTGGTCTGTTTCAGGGTGGACACTGATTACTTCTGTTGTCATTATGTCCTTCAATTTTGTATTCGGGCGCGCGAACAGAAGTTGTCTCAGTGAGACGACTCCCACTAATCGATTATCATCATCCACTACGTAAAGGTAAAAGGCGGATTCGACGTCGCCTTCGAGCTGCATGGCAGTTATTGCATCAGAGACATTTGTGTCCTGATTCAAGGCATAAAAATTTGGAGACATGATTCGGCCTGCAGTTTCTTCCTCGTAATGAAGAAGGCTTTTCACATCTTCGGAAGGCTTATCCTCCATCTCCTCCAGGACAGCTTCCTGCATCTCTTCAGGAAGAAGTGGAAGAATAGTAGCGACGTCGTCAGAAGGAATTATCTGAAAAATGTCAGATATTTCACTTACTTGGAGCTCTTTTAAGATTTGAGCTGCATCTTCTGGCTCGATTTCGCTTAAAACTTCTGCTGCCTTTTCCTTTCCTTTTTCATAAAGGGTATTGAAAAGAACAAGTTTTTCTCTGGCAGTAAAATGGGACATTACTGTTGCAATATCGGCCGCATGTAGATTCTTCATCAAGTTCCAGAGTCGTGATAATGCCCCCATATTGATAAACTTCCGCGCCGAAGTTATTACAATCCTCAAGGCCTGGAGTTTCATTGTTTTTCTCTTTCGAACTCAACGATAACATAAAATATTTAATCTGTAAATTACAAGTGTAATCAATATGTTTTCTTATTATAAAAATATTTATTCGTCTCAGAGGCAATGATGCTACTGAGACCGATGAGTCCAATAAGATTAGGGAATGCCATGAGGCCGTTCATAAGATCTGCCAATGTCCAGACAGTTTCGAGCTTTAAGATAGTTCCTATTGCTACGAAAACAACGAAGGTTATCCGGTAGGCTTTAACTGCTCTTTCTGAAAACAAATATTCGATAGATTTCTCACCGTAATAACACCAGCCGAGGATAGTGGAATAAGCAAAAAATATAAGACCCAAGGTTACAATCATCTGGCCGATTCCACCTGGCAATGAAACATCAAATGCCGTAGCAGTGAGCTCAGCACCGGTCGTTCCAGAGGTCCAAAGCCCGCTACTAAGAATCACAAGGCCAGTCATAGTGCAGACAACAATGGTGTCGATAAAAGTTTGTGTCATAGAGACTAACGCTTGATTTACAGGATTAGATGTTTTGGCGGCTGCTGCAGCAATCGGTGCTGACCCCAAGCCAGATTCATTAGAGAAGACTCCTCTTGTGACTCCCATTCGCATGGTTTGCATGACTGTTGCTCCTAAGAATCCACCTGCTGCAGCCGTGGGATTAAACGCAGATTTGAAAATTAGCGAGAATACATGAGGAATGGTGGTTATATTTAAAAGAAGGATTACCAGAGCTCCAGAAAAATATATGATTATCATAAAAGGAACAAGAACTTGTGTGACTTTAGCAATGCTTTTTATCCCACCTAATACAACCATGGCTGTAAAAGCGGCTAAAATGATTCCTGTTGCCCAGTTTGGAATTCCGAAAGATGCATTCACAGCTTCGGCAACCGAATTGGACTGGACCATGTTCCCAATACCAAATGCAGCGATAGAAGCAAAAATTGCAAATAAAATACCGAGCCACTTAATTCCTAATCCTTTAGAGATGTAATACATAGGGCCGCCGCTCATTGTACCGAATTCATCTGTTTCCCTGTATTTGACTGCCAGGACTGCTTCCGAATATTTTGTGGCCATGCCGAAAAGGCCTGTTATCCACATCCAGAAAAGAGCTCCAGGACCTCCTGTTACTATCGCTGTTGCGACCCCGGCAATATTACCAGTCCCAACAGTGGCGGCTAAAGCTGTCATGAGTGCTTGGAAATGGGAGATATCACCTTCCACATCACCTTCTTCTTTTCTTTTAATAAAAGCGAGGTAAAGAGAATGAAAAAGCCCTCGAAATTGAAGGCCTTTTAATCTTGTGGTTAGAAAAATCCCTGTGCCTACTAACAAAATAATCAGAGGTGGACCCCAAATGAAGTCTCTGATTTCTGTTAAAAGCGGGAGAATTTTACTTTCCATGCTTTTTCCCAATAAATAAATTTTCCACATTATAACAATGAAAAAGGATACGGTCTATTTTTTTTCAGGAATTCAGTTTTCAATGGAAGTTAGGATTTATTCAAGATAAGTTTGCTTTTATTTGAAGGTTGCGCTGTATTAATGTCCGTGATTTGAACAACCGTAAAATGAGACCTTATCCAAGAAACTTTATGCCCAGATCCATTATCTTCTTGCGGAGAGCTTCCTTTTCTATGTTAAGTTCGGCTGCGCTTTTGGATAAATTCCAGTTGTTTCTGATAAGGGTATTGTGGATATATTCCATTTCGAAATAAATTTTAGCTTCATCCAGGGGTTGGTTTTGGTTTATTCCAGAAACATACTGAATTTCTCTTGGTTCAACCAGAAGAGACAGATGTGATTCTTTAATCTCATCATCAGGAACCATAATGACGAATCTTTCAATCACATTTATAAGTTCGCTGATATTTCCTGGCCAAGAATAGCTTATAAAAGCTTCCATAGCTTCCTTGCTCATAGTTTTTTGTTTCTTGCCAAACTCTATAGAAAAATTCTTAAGGAAATAATTTATTAGGAAAGGGATATCTTCTTTTCTTTCTCTTAATGGATGAATAATCATAGGGATGACATTAAGCTTGAAGAATAAATCTTCTCGAAATTTATTCTTTGCTATAAGTCCTCTTAAATTTTTGTTGGTTGTAGCGATTATCCGGACATCGATTGATATCGGTTTTTCTGATCCTAATGGCTCGTATTTTTTCTCTTCAATAACTCTCAATAACTTTGCCTGGTTATTTAAATTCATGTCTCCTATTTCATCTAAGAAGAGCGTGCCGCCGTCGGCTAAAAGGAGCTTGCCCTTTTTATCCTTTTCTGCATTTGGGAATGCACCCTTAACATAACCGAAAAGCTCGCTTTCAATTAAATCATCGGGAATAGCACCAAAATTTATCTGAATAAATCTTTTATTGTTTCGTGGACTGTATTGATGGATTAAACGGGCAATAAGTTCTTTGCCTGTGCCATTTTCACCATAAATCAAAACAGGTGCATTTGTTGGGGCTGTAGTCTTTATTTTTTCTCTAAGTTTTTTTATCGATGGGCTTACACCGATGAGTTGATATTTTATCTTGGTTTTCTCTCGGAGTTGAATGTTTTCTTCTTCTAATTTTTTTTGCCGTAATGCGTTTTTAACAGTTAAAACAACTTTCTCCAAAGACAAAGGTTTTTCAAGGAAATCATATGCGCCAAGTTTTGTCGCTTTAACTGCAGATTCGATTGAGCCATGCCCTGTGATCATGATTACAGGAAGGTTTTCCTCTGCACTTTTAATTTTTTCCAGGACAGCGATTCCGTCCATTTCAGGAAGCCAAATATCAAGGAGGATGATGTCAAAATTTTCCTCCCGCAAAAAGGAAAGGCCCTGCTCTCCACTTTCTGTTGTTGTGACAGAATAACCTTCGTCTTCTAAAATGCCTTTTAATGAAGACCTTATGCCTGATTCATCATCGATTACTAGAATTTTGTCTTTAATCATATTGGTACCTGGATAATAAATTTTGCTCCGTGAGGTTTATTGTCTTCGACATCAATCGAACCATTATGTTCTGTGATGACTTGATTGACAATAGCCAGTCCTAATCCAGTCCCTTTCTTCTTTGTTGAAAAGTGAGGGAGAAAAAGTTTTTCCTTGTCTTTTTCAGAAATACCAGGGCCAGAGTCGGAGATTTCTATTTTGACCCTTTGATTGGGTTCATCAAAATATGTGCAAATTTTAATTTCTCCTTTTTTGTCCATAGCATCGATAGCATTATCGATAAGATTTATAAATACCCTCCGTATTTGTTCGGGGTCGATTCTAATAGGCATAGGGATATCAGGAGAATAATTAGTCTCAAATTTGATTTCTGTAAAGATTCCTCTAAAAAGGGTAAGGGTTTGGTCTATGAGTTCATGAAGATCTGCAGATTGAAGCTCGATGCTTGGCATACGTGAAAAATTAAAAAATTCATCCACGAGAGATTTTATTGTTCTGGCTTCCTGAACAATAGTATTAGCACCTTCGGCAATCATGGTGTCATGTTTTGTTCTCGGTTTCTTTAAGTTTTTAATAATCCTTTCTGCTGAGAGTTGAATGGGGGTTAAAGGATTCTTGATCTCATGAGCCACTCGTTGGGCGATTTCTTTCCATGCAGCGATTTTTTGGGCTTTTATGAGCTGTGTTAGGTTATCGATAACTACAATCATGCCATGAAAGGTGTTATCAGGATGGCGCAAAGGAGAGAGAGTTAAGGCGATGGTCAAATTTTGGTTTCCTAAATCGATGTTTATTTCTTTATCAGAGAGTTTGTATTTATTTTGAAGCCCCCGCTTAATGGTTGATACAATGGCAGAGTACTGAGGTTTTTGCAGCACATCTTTATAGCTTTTTCCGACAAGATTTTTTCCTGGCAAGGAAAGTATTTCTCGAGCAGAGGGATTGATTGTTGTAATATATCCATCGGCATCAAGGGCGATAACTCCAGTTGTGATGTTATTTAAAACTGTCTCTATGTATTGTTTTCTTGCCTCTAACTCTGAGGTTTTCTTGGCGATGTTGTGCTGGCTTTCTTTGAGGTCTGATATCATTTGGTTGAAGGAATCGATAAGGATACCCAGCTCATCAGAGGCAGGGTCTTCCACTCGTACATCTAAATTCCCTTTGGAAACTTCTTTAGTGGCCTGGGCCAGTTTTTCGATGGGTACAGTGATTCCTTTTGCCAGGTGAAAGCCGATCCAGCTTGCAGCAAAAATAATTAGAAGAGTTATAAAGATTAAGGTTATTAAATAGAATGTTTTGACAGGGTGCTTCTGAGTTTTCAGCTGCTGATATCTTTGGACATAAGCGGTAATATTGTTGATTTTTTCTGCATAATTCTGAGGAAGGAATTTTCCTGAAACAACAAGGACGTTTCCAATTTCTGGGATTTTAAAAGAAACACCCCTGCGTATCATTTCTCCTTTTCCCATTGGCAATGTTTTGCTGAACATCTCGCCCAGGTGGGCCCGTTTTATGATGTTCTGGCTAAGTTCCCGGTAATATTGGAAAGGAAGGTTAGGATTGAGGTATGTGAACAGCTCTTCTTCATCCAGATAAATGCTTATTTCATCTAATTTATATTCTATTAGTTTTTTTCTGACAAATTCCCTTAAAGGGAGCTGGCTTTCAAGGTTTATAAGGTTTTGTTTTTTTATTGCCTGGCCGATCTGTTGAGCATAATGCAGCGTGATTTCCTCACTGTTTGAATAAAATCCGTCCGAAAGATTTTTTGTGTCCTCAAGTATTTTGTCTATAGGTGTTTTAAACCAATTTTCGATGTTCCGGCTTATCAAGTCGCTGGCGAATAAAAAAAGAAGTAGGGTCGGTATAAAGGAAAGAGCAATAAAGAAGAGGAGCAGTTTTGTTTTAAAATGAGCTCCTACAACTTTTCTTTTTCTCTCTAAATAAAGTTTTATCAAATTTCTTCCTAAGACAAAGAATAGGATTAGAAAAAGCAGTAATACAATTATTTGGAGGGAAGAGAGGAGTATGTTAGTTACAGAGGTGGGAGAAAATTGTTGGGTTTCGCGTATAAATAATTCTATCGCGAAAAATAATACAATGAGAAAAATGATAATGGCTCCTATGACCCTGGAACCGCTTTTTTTAGGGTTTTCCATTTTTGATTCTTTATTGTTGAATATATTTAATTATTTGGCAAGTGGTTAATTTGTTTGTCTTCGCCTTCAAGAAATTGTTGGAAATTATCTAAAGTTATACTGATGTTCTTAACGACTTGTCCAGATGAACCTATTACTTTCCCTTTTTTGCCATTTATCGTATAAGTAAAACCGCCGGCATTTCCTAAGTGGACAAGAAATTCCTGCGATGCATCTATTTTGATTTGAGTGCCTGGCCATTTGATGCCATCCACCTTTAATATCCCATCTGCATACACCTGGAGCCAAGTCCTCTGGTTGAAAAACATTTCGAGTGTAAGACTATCAATTTTTTCATCTATTATTTCATGCAGAATTATTTGTGGAAGGGATGACGGTTTCGGCAGAAAAGTTGTCTGCAAGATTTCTTCTTGAGGAAGTAGTAGTCTTTTATAAACAGTAAAATAAATAAGTAAAAGTATCATCAGAAGAATAACGGATAAAGCAATGATATATATCCATTTTTTAATTTTTTTTGGCAAAGCAGAGGAAACAGATTTTTCAATAAATTCTTTTTCTTGCTCTTGTTCTTGAAACTGGAGCATTTCGTAATATTTATTCAAAACATCATTTTCATCGAGACCGATATAATTTGCATAAGCGCGAATGATGCTTTTTGTGAAGAATTTTCCAGGGAGCAAGTCAAGCTTATCCTCTTCAAGAGCAGTGAAAAATCTAAGGCCGATCTTTGTAGATTCTGCAATTTCTTGAAGAGTTATTCCCCTTAATTCTCGTTCTCTTCTGAGGTCTTGTCCTAAAGAAGCCATTTTTTGAATTTTAAGATATAATACGTCATTCGTCAATCATATTACAGTTATTCGACCTTGTGCCATTCAGTTCCCAGGGTTTACAGCCGGCTGTTCTTATGGTTAAATTGGAAAAGGGAATATATGATTAACCTGAAAAAAGCTGCAGAAATACAGCAGCGCTTATCTTCTTGCGTGAAATCACACTGGGACAACAGGGAAATTTGTTTCGTGCAAAAAAACCCTTTTTTTCGTATAAACTGCCTGGCGACCATAAAGAGAACCATACGTTTTTTACCAAATTCCATTATCCCCTGTTTTTGTATTGAAGGAACTTTATGTTTTTAAGAAACGGGAAAGAGAGCTCATGCTTCCTAAAAATCCGATTAACCCCCCTAACATTATAATATTAATACTCTGCGAAAAAGAAAGATAGCGGAAATTAATAAGTTCGTTCAATACGCCCAGGGATGATCCAAGATAAATAGGGAAAATCTGTATAAGGAATAAAAGCAATAATAAGGAGAACATGCCTCCTATTATCCCCAAAACGACTCCTTCTATAAGAAAAGGAATCTTAATGAATATATTTGTAGCCCCGACCAAGCGAAGAATTTCAATCTCATTTTTCCTGGAATACACATTGATTTTAATAATATTAGAAATGATAAAGAAGGACGCAAGTATCAGTATTCCTCCTAAAAAAAATCCAACTGCCTTGGCTAATCTGCTGAACGATTGCATCCGATCAACCCAATCTTGATTAAACTGAACATCCTCGATGCCTGGCATGGCTTTCACTTTTTGAATAAAGCTTAAGACATTATCGTAAGAAAGAGCTTTCTCTTTAAATGTGACTTCAAAGGAAGGAGGGAATGGGTTCGTGTCAAGATTTTTAACGATTCCCTGAAGTTCAGTGAATTTCTCTTTAAACCGCTCTAAAGCCATTTGGGAATCCACGTATCGGCTTTTACTGACTAAAGGTGATTTATTGAGTTCTTCTTCAATGGCTTTCTGCTGTGGCTCTGAGATATCTTTTTGAAGGAAAAATACAGCCAGCATATTTTCAGAGATCTGTTTAGCTACATATTGTAAATTGTTAGACAAGGAAAGAAAAATCCCAACCGTAAGAAAAGAAAGGCATATGATAGTTATTGAAAAGATATTACGCACTCTAAACTGCCAGAGGTTGTTGAGTGCCTCATTAAAAAAATACTTAATTTTTTGGATAATTAGAGTGTTTCCTTTCTTAAGAGTTTACCTTTATATAGAAAAACAATTTTTTGGCCAAAGTGGCGGATGAGTTCTCGATCATGAGTGCAGATAATTATTGTTGCACCTTGCCTGTTGATTTCCTTGAATAAGCTCATGATTTCAAATGCTAATTCAGGATCAAGGTTTCCTGTTGGCTCATCAGCCAGAATGATTTTTGGACGATTCACTACAGCCCTTGCAATTGCAACCCTCTGTTGTTCCCCATATGAAAGATAAGACGGATATTCCCACATTTTATGATGAAGATTGACCATGCGAAGGGCATTAAAAACACGCCTTCGTATTTCTTTTCTTGGGACTCCAAGAACCTGAAGGACAACACCCACATTATCGAATACTTTCTTATGGAACATGAGTCGAAAATCCTGAAAGACGATTCCCATTTCTCGCCTCAAACGATATATTTTATGGTCTGAAATACGAAGAATGTTTCTCTTGTCTATGATGATCTGTCCCTGGGTGGGGAAAATTTCTCTATAGATGATTTTAAGAAGAGTTGTCTTTCCAGAACCACTTGGTCCAGTAATAAAACAGAAATCGCCCGGGTCAATTTTTAAAGTCACATCAGATAATGCCCAGTGAGGTTTTTGATACTGTTTCCAGATGCGATAAAGTTCTATCATTTAAGAAAAATGAAAATGTTTATTTTAAGCACGTGTTTTTGCACAACATTTTTTCTATAAAAAGATTACTATTATTTATAAGTATTCAGGATAGATGTTAAGGTTTTCTTAACGAGTTGTGGATTTGCTTTGCCTTTTGTTTCTTTCATTACTTGGCCAACTAAGAACCCAAGTACTTGCTGTTTTCCCTCCAAATATTGTTTTAGAGGTGTTGGATTATTTTCAATTACCTGATGAATGATAGCTTTGATTTTTTGCTCATCCGAAATCTGGCCAAGTCCTTTTGTCTTCACGATCTCACGGGCTTTTTTCTTCGTTTGGAGCATCTCTGGAAAAATCTCTTCTTTAGCCAGTCTTAATGAGGTTTCCTTTTTTTCAACAAGCAGGATGAGCTCTGCAAGGTCTTCGGCCTGAATCGGAAACTGGTCTATAGAAGTGTTTGCTTCTTTCAGATATTGCAGGACTTCTCGCATGATCCAATTGCTGGCCTGCTTTGGATTTTTACAGATTCTTGCTGTGTGTTCAAAAAAGTCTGCTAAACGTGGTGATGAAGTCAGAATCTTGGCATCATAAGCAGGAATTTGGTACTTCTCGATGAACCGGGCTCTTTTTTCTTGGGGAGATTCTGGAAGTGTTTCCTTCACTTGAGCGATGAATTCTTTTGTGATGACAAGTGGAGGCAGATCTGGCTCAGGGAAATAACGGTAGTCATGTGCTTCTTCCTTGCTCCGCATCGGGCGTGTTTCGCCACGCCTTGAATCCCATAAACGTGTTTCGTGGCGAACCGCTTTTCCCTCCTCTAATAGTTTGATTTGCCGTTGCGTCTCGAACTCCAGGGCTTTATGGAGGAAGCGAAATGAATTGAGGTTTTTAATCTCTGTTTTAACTCCTAACTCGGTTACCCCTTTTTTCCTTATAGAAAGATTTGCATCGCATCGCAGGCTTCCTTCCTCCATATTCCCGTCACAGATTTCAAGATATTGAAGTATAGTCCTGAAAAGCTGGAGAAATTCGACTGCTTCATCAGGAGAATTGATTTCTGGCTTACCAACGATTTCAAGGAGAGGAACACCGCTTCGATTAAAATCAAGATAGGTTTTTTCTGAAGAATCCTCCATTCCCTCATGAATAGACTTCCCTGCATCTTCTTCAAGATTTATCCTCTCGATCCCGATTGTTTTTTTTATGTCATTAACTTCGATTTCTAAAGCACCTTCTGTTGCAATTGGGAAATGAAACTGAGTGATTTGGTACCCTTTTGGCAGGTCAGGATAAAAATAATTTTTTCGCGCAAACACAGAATGAGTATGGATTTTTGCATTTATGACCAAGGCAAGCTTAACTGCCATGCGTATGGCTTCTTCATTAAGGACAGGCAGGGCGCCTGGAAGGCCAAAGCAAACAGGGCATACGAGTGAGTTTTGCGGACTTCCGTACTGGGTGCTACAGCCGCAGAATAATTTTGTTTTTGTAAGCAGTTGTGCGTGGATTTCTAATCCGATAATAGGTTCATAGAATTGGCTCATCATTAGTTTGAGGTAGGATTATATCATATCGATTTGTGGATTCAAAGCAGGAAAGGAGAAATAGCAAATTCTGGCTATGACATAAAAAGATACATAAGCCAGCCAAAAATAATCCCGCCTACAACCATAATGATGAAAAGGGAGATTCCGTATTTAAGCTGTGCTTTTGGCTCGTTCCTGCGGATGAGGACTAAAACAATACATACTAAAACTGCATAAAGGACCATAGAAAAAAGGTGGCTTTTTAACATTATTTTTTCCTTCCTGATGCGATATCAAAAGCATCGAGGGCAACAAGGTAATTCAGGAGTCCAGCTCCTGCAAGATAGGCAGTCCCGATTTCAAAAGTCACATTTTTGAGATTCCCTATGCCAAAGGCGAATTTCTTTGAAAGAATAAAAAACAGGCCGTTCCCCAAATCTGATAAGAATGCAAGAATTGTAAGAGGATTTTCCGTTTGAAACGAATAAATCTTTCCTCCCATGATAATACCAAGTAGGGCCATAAGGGAAATGCAAGTAAAAAAGATTATGCCTCTCCAATATTTTTTTTGGAAAATATGGCCTAATCCAGGAATCAGCCATCCAAGAAAAATGGTTAAATATGCTGCAGATTTAGTTTTCATCTTTTTTTTGAATTGAAATCATAAAGGAAAGCTATGCTCAAATCAAGAAGAATTTTAAGGAGGCCTATCCAATTCCGTGATATTTGAAGCTTTATCAATTCATTATAGCAAAGAAAGACCTGGGGAATGGCTTTGCTCCCCTCAGATTTTATACGCCATTGCCTCATCTCCCCCTTCGGCGGCCTCAAAACTCTGCGTGTAAGCATCAATCATCAGTTATTGCCTGTTTCCTTCTGTAGCATAAAGGTTTGTTTGGTCTCGTGCTCAGACATCCTCGGCCGTCCGGCTGAGCCGGATTCCCTCGGGGTCGGTTCGGGAAGGCTAAATCTTTGAAGGTCGCTTCAGCCATCCCCAGGTCTTAATCCTTTCATTCTGTCACGGAAAAAAAGATGCTTACTTTTA
>DAOUSP010000073.1 GCA_030627155.1 Candidatus Aminicenantota bacterium | reverse complement strand
GACTCGTTGATGAATCTCTTTGGTTTTTGCCTCAAGCCTATGCCCGCTATCTTGCGAAACGCACGAACTCAAGAAAAAACTTATCCATAATATTAGCATGGCACTTACGATGAATTTTTTGTTTTTCATGGAATCTCCTTTCCTGGATCCCCTTTAATTTATACAAAAAATGCATGGCCTGCAAACTTTTCATTCCCAGAATCGAAATCAGCGCTTTCCTCTGGCCTCTTGAGCAAGCGCCTTCCCCTTACGGGCATATTCCTCTGATTTCCAGTTGTCTCCAAGGCGGTTGTAAAGATCTGCCAGAAGAAAATATCCTAATGTGAGGTCTTCTTTCTTGGGCTTCAGCTCGATTCCCTTTTTGACAAGCTCAACAGCTCTTTCAAAATCCCTCCCACTGTTAAGAAAGATTCTGGCTAAATAGAAATAACTAATTGGAAATTCAGGGTTTATCTCCATTGTCTTCTTAAGATATTTTTCTTCTTCCTCCACCTGCCCTAAGATCCGGTATATGCGGGAAAGGTTGAAGCATGCCTTAAAGTTGTGGGGGATGTTTTCCAGTTCTACCTTATATTCTTCAGCGGCTTTGACTAATTCTCCCCTCTCTTCATGGATCAGAGCCAGATTGTAATGAAGATTTCTTATTTTTGGATTGAGCTCCTGGGCCTTAAAAAGATACTTCTCCGCATCAGCCCATCGTTTCTGGACAACATAAATCCCTCCGAGGGCGTTGTATCCGGATGCAGAGGAGGGATTGAGCCTCAAACATTCTTTATAATACTTGATGGCCTCATCCTGTTCCTCCTTGAGACTCTTGATATTACCAAGGATGTAATACAGTTGGGAATCCGGCAGAATCGAGTCTATGATACTCAACACAAATTTCTCCGCTTCGTCAATCTCTCCCAAACCCATGTAGCAATTGGCGATGTTGATGATATTGAAGGTATCGCTGGGTCTTTTTTCGAGAACTTTGAAAAAGCTGTCCAGCGCGTTTTTGAACTCGTGTTTTTTAAAATAAAGGTTTCCCATGGTAAAGTATGCATCAATAACATCAGGATCTTCTGTAATAATCCCTTTGATCAACGCAACAGCTTCATCATACTTTTCCTCCAGCATTAGCTCTTTGGACTTCGAAAGCTGGTTGAAAACCACGATTTTTTCCTTTGGATTGCCCAGTCTTTTTCCCTCTAAAGAGGACTGGTCGGTAAAGGTCCCGATGTATCCCAAGGCTGCAAGTTTCTGACGCGTCTCTTCATCGATGTGGCGAAAATCTATATCAAAGGATCCTTGACTCGATTCACTCATAAACTGCTCGGCTATCCGCATGAGCCTTCTCGTCTCTTCGGGATGGGAAGCAAAAAGGTTTATCTGCTCATCAGGGTCGCTGATTAGGTTGTATAACTCCAGTTCTGGCGCTATTATCAGTTTAAACCTTCCATCCTGGATACTCTTTAACTCACTCCAGCCGTAATGGAACCGTGGATAGTAGGTTTCGGCATAGGCAAAATTTCCGTCATTCCGCTCTTCATCGAAAAATAAAGGCAGAAGGCTTTTTCCCTGGACCTGGGAAGGAAAGAGTATTTCTTCCATCTCCAAGACTGTGGGCATAATATCGACAAGAGAGACCACCTCTTTCCGTCGAATCCCATGTAGATCCTTAAAAGGTGTGACAAATATCAGGGGAACATGGATCCCTTCCTGGTAGATAAAAAATCCATGCGTGCTCTCCTGGTGTTCCCCCAGGCTTTCTCCATGGTCCGAGGCAAAGATAAGGATTGTGTTATCGATGAGGTTGTTTTCTTCAAGATAATTCCAGAGTCTTCCCAACTGAGAATCCGTATAGGCGATTTCTCCTACGTAAGGCCTGTTGGGGTATTTCTCCCTAAATGGAGAGGGAGGTTCGTAGGGCGTGTGCGGGTCGTAGAGATGTATCCAGGTGAAAAATCTTCCTTGCTTGTGCAGGTCAAGCCAGCGAAGAGCCTCATCGATAACCTCATCACCCCTGCGCTGAACATTTCCGAGAGAGATGGATTTATACTTGCTCAAATCGAACTGGTCAAAATAAGTGTCGAACCCCTGGTTCAATCCCCACTTGGAATCCAGGACATAGGCTGCGACAAAGGCTGAAGTCTGATAATTTCTATCCTTGAAGACCTCGGCCATGGTGATGAGTTCCTGCGGGACAATAAACCCGCCATTATCCCTGACTCCATGGAAAAGAGGATGGGTCCCCGTCAAAATGGACGCGTGGGAAGGCAGCGTGAGAGGCGTCTGGGCAATGCACTGCTCAAAGAGCACACCTCTGGACGCAAAGAGGTCCATGGTGGGCGTTTCAACAAGGGGAAAACCGTAACAATGGATACGGTCCGCCCGGAGTGTGTCCACAGTAATCAGGATGAAATTAAGGTCTTTTTTCCCCCTTAATCCCGCAAATCCCTCTTTCCGAAATCTAAGTAAATAGAGGGCTGCAGAAAAAATTACCAAGACTGCAAGACAAAAAACAATAATCCGCTTTCTTTTCATACTTTTTTAATTATTTTATCATAATAAACAAGCTTTAAAAAGTACAGGAATTCTCCCAATGTTTTTCTCGCCTTTTTCCATTCGGCTTATCACAAAAATGGATACCTGAGTAGAAAATAAGAAGAAGAGAAAAATATGAATTTAATGGAATGGGCTGTAACGCAGCAGCATCACTGAAAGAAAACAAAAAAAGGGTGACGGAAAATTCCGCCACCCTTTTGTAGACTAAACCGACGAGTATCAGAACGAGAAGCGAACTCCGATTCGTGCCTGTCTGGGCCTTAGTATTCCGAGCAGGTTATGCCCATCTGTGGAAGGATAATCTCCAGGTGTCCAATCGTATCCAATGCGTGTTCCCCAAGAAGTGATTGTATCTGCATTGAAAACGTTGAAAACATCAAGCATCAGGCCTAATCGGTATTTCTCAGCAAGCGTGAAGCTTTTCTCTAGCCTCAAGTCAAGAATCTTTTGAATATCATAATGATTTGAACCGCGCTTTTCTGTAAGGAATGTAACTCTCCCCTGGTTAAGCCTTGATGTCCTGAACCTTTGAGTCCAGGCATTTCCTGTGATTGCATGGAAATGGGCGTTGAGCTGAATTCCTAGAGGAAAGACGTAGCTTCCCTGTATCTTCAGCATGTGAGTGGGGTCGTAAGTGGAATTGCCATCCGAATTTATCCAGAAGTTAGGGTCGTCAGTCGAGCCACCCCAGCCAATGTCATCTGCGAATTCGTTATTCATGCTTCCCGTTGCCTGAGAATAGACATAAGAGGCAAGAAGCTGCCAGTTATTGGAAAATCTCTTGTTGAACAGCAACTCTATCGCCATGTACTTACGGTACGGGTCAACATCTATCCAGGGGTCTCCTTTCTCTATGTTTTTCAGTACATATGCGTGTTCATTTGGGTTGTCCCGTTCGTAAATTGTGAAAGTCTTATTGATATCCTCTACGTAAACATCGATAGGTGAATATTCAGCAAGTGTATCAATTCGTCCTATAATGTTTTTCCAATTTCGGTAGATGAAAGTCGCAGAGAAAGATGCGTCTTCGAAAACTTCTCGTTCGATGCCAACCGTAATCTGATCCATGTAAGGATGCTTGATATTATCGTCAATAGAATAGAGAGCTTCGTGCACAGTCCTTCCATATTCAACCCATTTGTTATCCCATAGATCCCAGTAATAACTTACGAAGTCACTATAGGCAGAAGCCGGGTTTAAACGGTCGTGATAACTCGACAGCATGGCTTCTGTAAACTGTCCGTAATGAGCCTTGAAGATTGTGGTCTTATCTCCGAGAATATCAAAAGTAAAACCGAGTCGTGGTGCCACACGGAAAGGAGAGTAAACAGTGCCTGAAACATCTTTAATTGTACCCCATCCTTTTGTTAAACGCACACCAAGATTGATATTCAATCGCTCAGAGACTTTCCAGGAATCCTGGGCAAATCCTTCGAGCCGTTTATACCGAGTATTCGTGTCATAACCTTCATACTGATAAGCAAGATAATTTCCTGTGTACCCATAGCCTGTATAATCTACATAATACCTGTTGTTCTGGCCTGTATAACCAAACCTGTTCCGTACCTTACCGTACTCAAATTCCCCCCCGAATTTGAAGTCATGATCACCACCAAGAAAATCTTCTGCATAATGGGTCAGACTGCTATTTGCCTGAATTCTGTCACGGTCCGCATAGAAATAATAACCAGCGCTGTCATAGAGCATATTATCATTTATATCATAGTGAGCATTTATATCTGGGCCAACTTCTGGATCAAGATAATAGTAACCGTGGAAGAACGCCGCCTTAAAATCAAAAAAAGTCTTTTCGTTGATAATGTGAGTCAAGGAAAAGTTTCCAATGAGATCCGGTGACTTTTGATCAACGCACGCATCCGGATGTGTTGTCGCACTCCCACCTCGGTTGATACCATTATAAATATCCACTTCCACAAAAGAGTTAATGTTGGTTGAAGGAGCCAATTGAGCCGTTATTTTCAAAAAACCTCTTGGCTGTTTATATTCTCTTGGATCAGGAAATCCCGTAGGATAATTTTTCGAATTGTAGTACTGACCACCAAGAAAAAACCATATTTTGTCTCTCAGAATGGGGCCTCCAATATTTGCAGCAAAATCGGTTATTGCCTGTGCGGGGGGTGTCAGCTCCGGAAAATCGTCAATATAAGCACTATTATTGTTAGCCTGCCAGAACTTCCCGTCTTCCGCTTTTCCCTGAAGTATAGCGTGTAAGAAACCTGAAAATTCATTTCCGCCTGACTTTGTTACCTGGTTAAAAACAACACCTGTAAAGTTACCATACTCTGCAGGCAAACCGAGTGCCATAACCTTAACTTCCTCAATAATGTTAGGGTCATTGAAAACCCATGCAGAACCAGCCTCAGGGTCAGAAACATCTACTCCATCAATCTGATAAGCAATTCCTGTTGAATCTGAAGCTCCATACGCCACATCATTTGTTATTCCAGGAGCCAGATTGATAATGTCCATTGCAAAATTACTGAAAGGCACATTTTTTAACAGGTCCTCGCTGAGTGTTACTGAAGCGGTTTCTGTGGATTTCACATCAACAGTAGGCGCTTTGGCAATAACAGTCACTTCTTCTTCCAGAGTTGTTGGCTTGAGAACTATATCTACTGTCAAGCTCGTTGTTGTGGACAGCCGAACATTTTCCTGGATTACGGTCGCAAAGCCGAGAAGTTCTGCTTTCACAGAATAGACTCCAGGGGGAAGAGCAGGAAAACGATATTTTCCCTCGTAATCCGTTACAGCAGAACGCGTGCCCATCAATTTCGGACTTGATATCGTTACAGTCACTCCGGGAAGAGGAGCCCTGCTTTCGTCAAGAACAGCACCAGTAATCGCTCCCGTCGCTTTACTTTGAGTAAAAGCAAGAGGAGAAAGCAATATGAGGATGGCGATAAATGATACAATTGCTTTAAATCTCATTTTTCCTCCTTTTTTGGTTAATAAACTTAATACTTTATTCCCTTTTTATACATTCATTTTTTCCTGGTAACCACCTCCTGCATAAAATATATACAATTGTAAGTCTTTTCACTCATTCAGACTAATTCAATTATTTTATGAATTCCACCTTTAAAAGTAAATCTATTCTTAAATTAATTCTTAACTTTTTGATATTGTTATATAAAGCAATATTCATGCCAAAAATAGCTTAAGTGGATTTTTATTGATTTCAATAAGTTGCACATATTCTTTTTAAAGATTCACCCCTTTTTTATCCATTAATTTGGATAAATCCAATTAATTGAATTTATTTTCTGGAATTTCCTCTGAAGGTTTCTTTGCAATTTTCTTTTTATTTACTCCCACAGTTTCTTGATTGCAACTTTAATTGTGTTTTGGTATTTTAAATAAAAGAACCTGGATTATTTACGAGTCGAGGTTAGTGCAGACGTAGTTGCGAGGAGCGAGGCGACATGGCAATCTCATGTGTTTGGTGAATCATTATGAGATCGCCACGCTTCGCCCGCGATGACAATCTTATGGAGAAGTGATTACAGATGAAGAATGTTATAAAAATCGCATTAATAATTCTTTTTTCTTTTATTTCTTTAAATTCTTTAAATGGATGCGAAAACCTCTCAAGCCGTCATAAAGAATGGCTCAACCTTGTATCCCCCATCCTCACAAAAGTTGAAAAAGATGTTTTTCTAAAACTAAAAACCCCACAGGAAAGAGACAAGTTTATTCAGTTATTCTGGACAAGGAGAGATCCGCTTCCAGATACCAAAGAAAACGAATTTTTTAAAGAATACATGAGCCGTGTGCGTTTTGCAGACTTGAATTTCGGCCATGGAACTTCAAAGAAGGGCCACGAGACAGAACGGGGTTATTTTTATCTTCTGCTTGGTCCTCCGCTCGAAAGGCAGATATTTGCCACCCAATCTGACATCTGGCCTCTTGAACTCTGGTACTATAAAGGAGAACAGCAGTATGGTCTTCCTCCATATTTCTATTTAATATTCTATCAGCAGCATGGAATCGGTGAATACAAACTCTATTCTCCT
>DAOUSP010000222.1 GCA_030627155.1 Candidatus Aminicenantota bacterium | reverse complement strand
TTTGCCAGGGACTATGTTGTGGTTATTTTTGAATTTGAAACCAGGGGAGGGAGGAACCTGGCTGCTGAAACTCAAATTTGGCAGGGTGTGCAAACCTTCTACTCTGTGTCCATAGCTTGAAACCAGTTTTACGTGATCCCTTTCAAGGTCTTTTCTATAAGAGTGCCATCCCATGACCATGGACATCGGCTTCATTTCGCTCAGAAGTTTTTTTGCAAGAGTATATTCTTCGACATCAGATTCTTTAGTGGATAAATCATTAAAGAACGCCTTTTTATAGATTCCCCAATCTGCAACCCCGGGCTTCATGATTTTACCGTATTCGCCTCCCATCCAGATTATGAATTCTTTACTGCACTTGTCCCAATACTGCTCATAAGCCCACGTGTATATCTCTGCATCAGATTTGTCTGTGAATTTGCCGCGGAAATCCTCAACCGGTTTCAAGCCAGCTTTCTCTACTATCGAAAGTAATTCTTCGCTTACAACAACAGCTCTCTCCAGTCCTGCAACAGTAAAGGCAACGATTAGAGAAGTTCGGACTGATTTGTCCCACACAACATAGCCATTCACGTATTCTTTGAGCACATGTAAAGCTTCTTCAAGGGTTTTCAGTTCCTTGAAAGTGAAATTGCGTTTATCTTTGTAGAATTCGAAAACAGATGGAGTGTATGTGAATGCCCAGTTCTCTGGATATATGAAGTAGAGTCGAGGAGCGCCCATATTTGCCACCCCTTGCAGACTTATGAGGAAAGCCTGTTCTGGAAGTTTCCCATTGATTTCCCAATCGTCCTCAAGTTTCATGAAGTAGGCCTCTTTAAGGCCAGCTTTTTTCAGGACATATTTCACTTCCGCATCTGGTTTGCGGGTGGAGCGGTGGATCGTGTAGATGATGGTTTCCTTATCGTTTGAAATTTCGTAAGTATTGATACTTGAGATTTTAGATTTACCCTGGGAGCTTAATATTTCATACTGCTCATCAAACCTTAATACTTTGCCATTATTTTTCCATGTAGCTTTTATCTTTTTCTTATCGCCAACTGGCATAGACAATCCCATAAACACATTCGTCGGGAACACGCGGTTATTAATAGGAACTATGTTGACCGCTCCGCCTGTTTTTAAAACAAGAGTCTCTGTGAAACTACGTCTCGTCCCCCAGGTTTGGATAATTGTTACTGTTGGGCCTTTGAGCTGAAACTCAAGTGATAAAGTCCCATAAAGATCTATTTCTGTGCTTTTCTCTGGGATG
The DNA here is from genome assembly GCA_030627155.1 of Candidatus Aminicenantota bacterium. Lineage (GTDB taxonomy): Bacteria > Acidobacteriota > Aminicenantia > Aminicenantales > Aminicenantaceae > Kmv29. Next base: position 1,581 of record DAOUSP010000222.1, on the reverse strand, counting down.
AGCGTCCATTTCCCATTGAATGCTGGATCGCCCTGGCTGATTCCAAATGAAGGAATAAAAAGTAAAACAATTAAAAAAACTATAAAATAACGTAATTGATTTGACATCTTTTTTGCTCCTTTTTTAGCGATTTCCCGTCTTTTTTCTAATCTTTTGTGTCTTTATTTATGGAAATAAAGCCGGCACAATAAATAATAGCATAAATAAGGATATCAATTTTAATCGATTTTCTCACTCGAACAATATTGTCGAGTGCTTTCAGCCAATAGTGCACTTCTTCCCATTCTCTATGTAAACAAAAAAAAGAAGCGTTGAAAAAAATGAGCAAATAATCTATATTTTAAAATTGAGATAATAAAGTTTGACGCCCCTACTTAGAGCATTAGTGCCGGGGTGGCGGAATTGGTAGACGCAAGGGACTTAAAATCCCTCGTAGGTTATCCTACGTGTCGGTTCGAGTCCGACCCTCGGCACTCTTTTTGTTCTTTATTCCCTGATAGTGTAATAATAGATAAAAGGAGATTCCTTTGTAATGGTGTTGAGATATTAGTAGATAGCGACCATATTTTAGTTACCAATGATAATACACTTATAAGAAGCTGTTCTGCTGTTAATTGCCATTGTGGCTTAATTATTGGACAGACACCTGTACAAATAAGCGGCTTCATATCACTCCAAAGTATTGAAAGATACTTAGGTGACTCTAAGGCGGCCTTGGCTTCGGCGACAAAGAATCATTTGAAACTAGCTTTCTTGAAAATAATAGTTTTCGTGTCCGAAAACAGAGAAAACTACTGTCTATGATAAAAAGGACATGTTCTTCTTTACTCTTAGGGAATAATCATTTCCCTATGCTGACCAAATTATCCTTTTTCGATTAACTCGAGATTATATCTCTTTTTCAACTTCATTCCAGCTGCACCGAGAATAACTCTGATAGCCTGGGCAGTTCTTCCCTGTTTTCCAATAACCTTGCCCAAATCTTCCGGGGCAACCTTTAATTCAATGATTGAGCTCTGTTCCCCGTCCAATTGGGAAACCTGCACCTTGTCCGGATTGTCCACTAATGATTTGGCAATCAATTCAACGAGTTCTTTCACTGTAGCCTCCTTTAAACCTTAAATTGCTTTTTTCAATCAAGCTTCTAGACTGTAATCATTTTTTTCTTCTTCCCCGACGGGAAGGGATCGTTAGTTGTAATAAAAGCTTATTTTTCCCGTTCTTTCTTAGTGGCCTCTTTTTCTCTTCGCTCCTTTTCATCCTGGTTCTTCTTATAAGATTTTCAAACTTTTCTTTCCCGTTGTGAAGAACACCCATTATAACCTCCCTTTGCTGAATTAACCCTAAAACAGCTACCATTTTTCTCTCTCACTGATAACATCCTTTTCCTTCCCCCTCAATTGTATTCCCTAATGAAGTATTAAGCCAGCATTGTTGTCTTTTTCTTTTCCATTTATTCCCTTCTAATATTTATCAAAGGAAAAACTTGAGGTCAAATGAGGTAACTGATAAAGGGGACGGACCATCAGAACTTATTAATAAATACTCAGCTCATTTTACACGCAAAAAATTGCCCTAAAT
>DAOUSP010000091.1 GCA_030627155.1 Candidatus Aminicenantota bacterium | reverse complement strand
TTCCTTTATCTTTCGAGCACTCTGGATAAAATCTCCTTTTTCCACAAGTTTTATGAATGTTGGGATATCAATACTAACCGGACATCCTGAAACACAGGTTGGATTTGCGCAATCTAAACACCGAGCTGCTTCCAGCTTTGCTTTTTTCTCCTGAAGACCAAGATTAACCTCATTAAAATCTTTATTTCTTTCCTCAGGGTCCCTTTGAGGCATCTTTTGTCGTGGAATCTTCATCCGTTCTTTAGCAGAAATAGACTTTCGCAGTTTGCTTCGCCATTCTTTGTCATATTCACACCTGAGCCGTTCTTTTAGCTCCATAGGAATTTCTTTTTTTTCAGGCATTTTTCCTTCTTTATCCCTTTATATCAAGGAAATATCTTCTTTTCCCAATAACACAAAGATTGGATTTCATCATCAAAGTAAGATTTCCGCCTTGCAAAGAGTTCTTCCCAATCAACCAAATGGCCATCAAAATCTGGCCCATCAACACACGTAAATTTCGTCTCTCCATCTACAGTCACACGGCATGCTCCGCACATTCCAGTTCCATCCACCATAATAGGATTCAGACTAACCATGGTTTTAATCCCATACGGCTTGGTCGCCTGAGAACATGCATACATCAAGTAAGTGCAGCCGATAGCAAATACTTGATTGATGCTCTCTTTTTTATCCTTTACAATTTCCTTTAATATGTGCTGAACAAAATCTTTGCAATCATAGTAATAATCTCTGGAAGAGATATGGAATTCATCGCTTACAGATTTCAATTTTTTTTCCCAGTAAAGAAGGTAATTTGCCTTCACATCTAATAATGTAATAACTTTATTGCCCGCTTCCTTAAATGCACGTGCTACTGGAAAGATTGCCCCTATACCGTAGCATCCTCCAATGCAAAGAACTGTGCCACATTTATTGATATCCACAGGCTTTCCCAAAGGCCCAACAAAAACAGGAATATCATCTCCTTGCTTCATTAAAGAAAGCTTATGTGTGGATGTGCCGACAACAAGGAAAACCGAAGTCACCGAAGCTTTTTCAATGTTCCAGTCTGCAATTGTCAAAGGAATCCGTTCTCCAAATTCATCGGGCATCACAATAACAAATTGTCCAGGTTTGCATCTCTTTGCAATTTCCGGTGCATGGACTTCTAAAATATGAAGATTAGGCACCAAACGTTCTCTTCTCAAAATCTTTGCCATTAGCACTCTCTCTTTATTTTAATAGGTAATGTTTTCAATCCAGAAGAAAACATCATATGAGCAGCAGAAAAATCTTTTTCTTCATTCGATAGGAAACTTGCCAGAACAATCCCTGAAGGAACAACTTCTGATATGCGGACATAGCCCTTAAACCTTCCAAGTTCGGATTCAACAACAATGCTTTCACCATCTGTTAATTCTAATTTCTTGGCATCTTCAGTATTTATTTGTATCCATCGAGAATTCCTTATCAATTCCATGCCTTTAATCTCCTTGTTTAAAACAAAACCTCTGTAGGTATCCGAATTGTATTCAAAAAGCAGTATAAAAGGATATTCTTCATTTACATCCGTTAATAATGGAGGCAATTTCAAAGGAGTTAATTTCTCTTCTCTCTTTTCCTCGGTCTCCTTATGGTTAATAAAAATTTCAATGCCTTTTTTTAGCTGGTTGTAAGACACATTTCTGAATTCAGGTATTTTCCTTTTGATTTCAGCCATTATTTCTGAAGGTTTTTTATAATCAAAGCCCTTCCCCTCCATTCTTTTCCCCAATTGAGCTGCTATCCACCAATCAGGCCGTGATTCTCCCAATGGATCCATAACTTTATTGAATTTTTGGATGCGTCCTTCTACATTTAAAAAAGTTCCCTCTGTTTCTAAAAAAGTCGAAGCAGGCAAAACAGCATCCGCCACCATCAGATTTTCATTCATAAAGCTGTCTTGAACAACTATAAACTCAATGGATTTTTTAGAATACAAAGGAATCGGACCGTTTGAATAAAGGGCTTTAATCTTTCCATCCGAAATAATCTTGGAAATCTCAGCAAAATCTTTTTTCATTGCTGAAAATGGGCGGCTTGTATGCAAAAGACCTTTCAAATTGCTTTCAAAAGTTAAGGGAATCACTCGTGCCTGGGTTTGAAGCGAAAGGTTCCATAGGCAAGTCAAATTAGACATCCCCCATGAATGCTGTGTGAATCCTGAGCCAAAAATGAAATACTTCAGTCCATCTTCATTTAAAATTTCTGCCGTTTTTTTTGCTTCTTTCTCTTCTATGCCTATTGCTTCCAGTGCCTCTGACATCTGGATTTTACTCAGAAATTCTCTATAAGAATTAAATTTTTCTGTGTTGGGAAAACTTTCTTCCTGCTCTTCACCAAGAAGCAGCTTTGCAATCAATGCGAATAAATAACTCTCAGTTCCAGGTTTTATCTGTAAGCAAATGGTTGCCAGGCGGCTGTGTGGCCATCTAAGAGAATCTATTACCACAAGTTTAGCCCCATTTGATACTGCCTTTAAAATTTCGACCCAAATAATCGGGTTGGAAACAGAAACATTAGAGTCAATAAGAAATATTGCTTTCGCTTTTGAAATATCTCTGATTCTGAAATTGCTCATGAGATCATAGTCACTCTTTTGAGAAAACAGCTCCAGATCAGGATTGGCTGTTATAGTTCCTATGTTCCTTGTTTTCAACACATTGCTTGCAAATTTTTGAAACACATAACTATCTTCACAAGAAATCTGAGAAGAAAGAATGCAGGCAACCTGAGTTCCTTTATATGTCTTTAATTTTTCCGCAATAAAATCTATTGCTTCATCCCACGAAACTTCCTCCAGTTTCTTTTTCTTTCTTATTAAAGGATAATGGATTCTCTTTGGATGACACACAATCTCTTTTAAGGCAAACCTTCCTCTTACACATGCCTGCCCTTCGTTCACAGGGCCATCCTTTCGAGGATAACAGCTTAAAATCCTGCCATTTCTAATCTCTACTTCAAGTTCACAGCCCATGCTGCAAATCCCACAGATAGTTCTTTCTTTTCTATCAGGAGATTGTTCATACTTTTTCGATTTCTCTGTCAGAGCTCCTGTTGGACACACATCAACACAGGCCCCGCAAAACTGGCATCCTAATTCATGAAGGTTCTGGTCAAGAGCAGTTCCGATAGTTGTTTTTGAACCGCGGTAAATAAAAGATAACACTGAAACTCCTCTTGTTTCATGGCAAACCCTTACACATCTGCCACACAAGATGCACAAATTATAATCTCTGTCAAAAAACGGGTCATTTTTATTTATTATAAAATCCCGGTATAAAGATGGAAATCTTACATTCTTCAAATTCAATGCATTAACAACTTCCTGGAGTTCACACGTGCCATTACTTGGACAAAGCACACATCCTGTAACTTCAGAGACTTTCCTGATAGTCGATTTGTATTCATCACAATTTTCTTTTTCTCTACAAATGAGACAGGCACTAGGATGTTCTGAAAGAATGAGTTCCAAGAGGTTGCGCCTCAATTTTTTAAGCTTTGGCGAATCGGTCTTAATCTTCATTCCCTCTTCTGGAAAAATCGAGCATGATGGGAAATAGCCTTTTTGGCCTTTAATCTCTACGATACACAGGCGGCAAGCTCCATAGGGGTTTAACTTGAAGTAATCACAAATAGAAGGAATATAAATATCATTCTCTCTTGCAATCTCTAAGATTGTCTTATTGTTCTCTGCAATAATTTCTTTTTTATCAATAATTATCTTCATTTTTTCATTCTATTTCCTGAGTCGTTCTTGACGATTTTATCTCTCTTCCTTCCAGTATATTTAGAGACAGCTTTTACCTTTGAAGGGCAAACTTCAAGACAAATTCCGCATTTAACACACGCACTCTGGTCAATAATATGGACTTCCTTCCTTATTCCGCTTATTGCCCCCACAGGGCAGTTTTTCTTGCATAACATGCATCCAATACATTTATCAGACTCGATATAATAGATTATTAAGTCCTTACAGAAAAGAGCCGGACAACTTTTGCGTTTAATATGAGCTTCATATTCATCCCTGAAATAACGAATTGTCGTAATCACTGGATTGGGAGCTGTCTGTCCTAACCCGCAAAGAGAGGTTGACTCCACTGTCATTGCCAATTCTTCAAGTTTCTTCAGATCACCTTCTTCTCCCTTCCCCTGAGTAATACGTGTTAAAATGTTTACCATCTGCCTTGTTCCAACCCGACATGGAACACATTTACCGCAGGACTCTTCCTGAGTAAAATTCAGAAAATAGCGGGCAACATCCACCATGCAAGTATCCTCATCCATGACGATCATACCGCCTGAGCCCATTATAGAGCCCGCTTGGGTGAGGCTTTCGTAATCGACCTGAAGGCTTAACATTTTCTTGGGAATGCAACCTCCAGAAGGACCTCCGGTTTGGACGGCCTTAAATTTTTTATCATTTTTTATGCCCCCCCCAATGTCAAAGATGATTTCTTTCAAGGTGATTCCCATAGGCACTTCCACTAAGCCTGTATTGTTTATCTTCCCTACTAATGAAAATATTTTTGTTCCCTTGCTTGTTTCTGCTCCTATTTGAGAGTACCAGTCAGCCCCATTGTTTACGATAAGGGGTACATTGGCCCATGTTTCCACGTTGTTGATATTTGTGGGCTTTCCCCAGAGCCCTTTTTGAGCAGGAAAAGGCGGCCTTTGACTCGGGAATGCACGCCTCCCTTCGATAGAAGCCATCAATGATGTTTCCTCTCCAGAAACAAATGCTCCAGCTCCTTGGACTAAATGAATATCAAACCGGAATTCTGACCCGAGAATAGATTCTCCTAAAAAACCAAATTTTTTTGCCTGTTCCAATGCTGTCATCACATGTTTTACAGCCAGCGGATACTCCATCCTTACATAGATAAAACCCTCTGAAGCGCCAATGGCATATGCACCTATGATCATTCCCTCTATCACACTATGAGGATTTCCCTCCAATAAACTTCTATCCATGTACGCACCTGGATCTCCCTCGTCAGCATTACAGATGATGTATTTCACATCAGAATCTACTTTGTGGCAGATCTCCCACTTTCTTCCCGTCGGAAATCCGGCTCCTCCTCTTCCCCTTAATCCTGAATTTCTAATCTCTTCAATCACCTCTTCAGATGTCATATTGAAAATCACTTTACTTAACGCCTGATAGCCATCCAGTACAATGTAATCTTCGATGCTGGTTGGGTCTATCTCAATGTTATTCCCTGTTAGAAGGCGCATCTGCTTTTTATAAAATGGGATTTCCCTTAGTTTGCTCACTTTGGAGGAAACCTCGGAAAATTGGTAAAGCAAAGAAGGAATAACTTTATTATTCAGAATAGTTTTTTCTATTATTTCCGGAATGTCTTTTGGCTTGAGTTTTTTATAATAAATTTCATCCGGGTAAATAATAACATTGGGCTCCATTTCACAGAAACCATGACAGCCTGTTATTTTTATTCTTACCTTAGTCCCAAGCCCCCTTTTTTCCAATTCCTGAGTAAAAGCTTCTATTATCTGAAGAGAACCGCTCGCCTGGGCGCAAGTTCCAGAAGAAATAACAATTGTTTTCTCATAAGAAGGGGTTTCAGAAATGATTCTTCTCCTCCACTCTATTAATTTCTCAGG
>DAOUSP010000207.1 GCA_030627155.1 Candidatus Aminicenantota bacterium | reverse complement strand
ATTCACTCAGTTTTTTTATAAAAGATAGATAATCTGAAGAAAAAACAGGTGTTTCATCCAATATTTCATGAATTTCCTTGAGTTTCACATCTTCTACAAATGTTTTTTTTTGAAGCTTGATAATAACCCCAGTTAATTCCCTCCTGCTGAATGGTACAAGGGCTCGTGTGCCGATTTTTGCCTTATCGATATATTTTTCTGGTACTATATAGGAAAAGCACCTGTCGACAGGAAGAAAAGGGAGAACTTCAGCATACAAAGTCATTTGGATTCTAAGAAGGCCATGACTTTTTTCATGTCTTCCCAAACCATCTTCTTTTTTGTCTTGTCTCCTTCATTTCTAAGAAGGTAGGAGGGATGAAATGTCGGCATTATCTTAATCTGATTAAATTCATAAAATTGTCCTCGCAGAGAAGTAATTCCCATTTTACTGGGAATAAAATAATCTGTTGCCACTTTTCCCAAAGAAACAATGACTTTTGGTTTTATCATGGCGATTTGTTCCATAAGATATTCCTTGCACTGGTTAATCTCATCTTTATTTGGAGTTCGGTTATCGGGTGGCCGGCATTTCACAACATTTGTAATATAGACTTTTTCTCTCGTGAACTCCATAGCATTGATGATTTTTGTCAGGAGCTGTCCAGCCTTCCCAACAAAAGGTCTTCCTTGAATGTCTTCATCCCTCCCTGGAGCTTCTCCAACAAACATAAGATCAGCATTAATATTTCCTTCTCCAGGCACAGCATTTTTTCTTGTCAAAGACAACGGGCACTTCTGGCAATGAAGGATCCTATCATTGATATTGATAGGAAATGACTTTTTCTGGATGAATCCAATATCAAGGAGAGAAAAATATTTTATTTTTTCCTCAAGGTCAAATAATGCTTTTTCTATTTTTTTGTCCAACTATTTCCTCTATTTTATCCAGAATTATTCGGCTTATGGCATCTTTTGTTTGTTTCTTTGTGCAAACCGTTTTTCCATCAGGATAAATTATAGTTACTTGATTGAAATCTGATTCAAATCCTATTCCAGCTTTCGAAGCTTCATTGGCAATGATTAAATCAAGATTCTTTTGCTTTATCTTATCCAAAGCGTTCTGAACAACATTATCTGTTTCTGCAGCAAACCCGATCAAGATTTTTTTGCCTTTTCTCTCTCCTAATTTCTTTAGCACATCCGGTGTTTGGATGATGCTCATTGATTTTGGAGCCCTACTTTTTTTTATTTTCTTCGATGCTGGTTTTGAGAACTTAAAATCCGAAACAGCAGCAGCCATAACAACAATATCTACAAGGTTAAAGCGTTTGAGAACTTCTTTTTCCATCTGTTCGGCAGTTTCAACTTTTATTATTTCAGTTCCTTTTGGAACTGTCAGATGTGTAGGCCCAGAAACCAGATAGACTTTTGCACCCCGTCTTATGGCTTCCCCAGCAATGGCATATCCCATCTTCCCAGAGGAAGGGTTCGATAAAAAGCGAACAGGATCCATATATTCACGTGTTGGGCCGGCTGTAACCAAAACCGTCTTCCCTTTTAAACTCAGACTCTTACTCATAAGGAATAAACCCTGTTCAACAATTTTTTCAGGAGCAGCCAATCTTCCCCATCCTTCGTCTCCGCAAGCCAAATATCCTTTTTCTGGGTCAACAAAATTTACACCAAAATCCTTTAGCTTCTGGATATTATTCTGAGTCTGTTTATGCCAGAACATTGCTTCATTCATCGCAGGAGCTATAAGCACAGGGCATTCAATGGCCATATAAAAAGTCGACATGAAATCATCAGCTATTCCATTGGCAAATTTCCCAATAATATTGGCTGTTGCTGGGGCAACCAGAAAAAGAGAAATCTCTTTAGCTAATGACACATGCTCAATCCTCTCCTGGAATTCCTCCTGAAAAGGATCGACCACTGTCTTTATACCAGTTAATGAGGAAAAAAGAAGAGGTGAAATCAGCTTTGTGGCATTCTTTGTCATAATCACTTGGATTTGAATGGAATTTTTTTGAAAAAGTCGAACAATTTCACAGGCCTTGTATATGCTTATTGACGAACAAACCCCCAAAAGACCCTTTTTAACTTTCATGCTTTTTTATTCTCCTCCCAGAAAACTTCGCAAAATAGGGAGAATGTTTTTTATCTGTATATCACGTCGGCATCTCGTGCTTAAAATGATTGACTTCAAGTAGACCACTGCTTCTTCGAATTTATCATTGAGGACTATATAATCAAATTGAGAATAATATCTAATCTCCTTTTTGGCTACTTCCAGGCGATTTTCTATTGAATCAATGCTTTCTTGGCCTCTTTTTATCAACCTGTTTTTTAGCGCCTGATAGGAAGGAGGAAGAATAAAGATAAAAACGGCTTTTTTGATTTCAGACCTTAACTTCTGAGCTCCCTGAACATCTATATCCAAAATAAGATCTTTATGGATCCCCTTTTTCTCTACCTCCCGCCTTGATGTCCCATAATAATGTCCATGGACAACCGCCCATTCTATGAACTTTTTCTCCTTTCTCATTCGCTCGAATTCTTCATTAGAGACAAAATAATAATCTTTTCCTTCTTTTTCCGTATCTCTCTTTTTTCGCGTCGTGAAAGAAACGGAAAACTCAATGCCTTCAATTTCCTCGATAATTCTTCCCACAAGTGAAGATTTCCCGCATCCTGAAGGCCCTGTGACAATGAAAAGCATTGTTTCTCCTGCAGTTATCTATTTAAATAAATGTTTCATTCTAAATTTTGAACCTGTTGACGAAATCCTTCGATTTCACTTTTTATAGCCAAACTTTCTTTAATTATGGAAATATCCTGAGCCTTTGAATTAATCGTGTTAGCCTCCCGGTAAAGCTCCTGAGCAATAAAATCAAACTTTTTCCCGATAGGTTCGAATATCTCCAGAGATAGAAGCTCTTTGATATAATTCAAATGAAATTTTAACCGCACAACTTCTTCAGACATATCATAGCGCTGGGCAATACAAGCT
>DAOUSP010000189.1 GCA_030627155.1 Candidatus Aminicenantota bacterium | reverse complement strand
TGTCTTTCTCGTTAGAAATAATTTTTTCCCCTTCTTCTTTTATGTGTTCCCTCAAGTTAAAAAGTATCATCTTTGGGGACAAAGGCTTATCAGTTGAAAATGCAGGGCATGCATCCTGGCAGCGTCCGCATTCCACACAAGCAAATGCATCAAGAAGGTCTTTCCAGGTGTAATCTGTCGCCCTTTCTGTGCCAAATACTTCTGAGTTTTCGATATCCAGGTGTTTCAAGGAATGCATGGCATCATCTGACCTGAAAAGAACATTGAATGGAGCTGCAAACATGTGGAAATATTTAGAATGAGGAACATAGGAAATAAAGGTGTAAACAACAATTAGATGTGTCCACCAAGAAATCTTGAAGTGAGTTGCAATAATCGCTGGGCTTAAGCCAGTATTTCTGATTAACTGAGCAAAGTATCCACCAAAAAAAGCAAGGCGCTCTGTTTCAGGATATAGGGCTATGGAGAATGATTCAAAATAGAGATAGCTTAATGTTGCTGCAGTGAGAAGGACATAAATAATTCCAGAGTCAACAGGTGTAGTCGCATAGGCCTTTGGTCTTAATATAAACCTTTTAGTAACAAAAAAAATGACACCTGTAAGGACAAGAATTGCAAAAATATTGATCATCAATGAGAAAAAAGAAGCAAATTTCGTATGACCAAAAAAGTGAAAATCAGGGATGAATCCCTCTAATGTATGATTTAATGTAGCTGTATCGAAAGTTAGGGCTCCATAAAAAATAAACACATGAATGAGCCCTGTCCACTTTCTTTCATTTTTAAGTGTGCATCTCTGAAAAAATACCTTAGTAAAAGCAACCCAAATACGTTTGATTATGTGATTAAATCTATTTTCGGGTTGTCCTTTAAAAATAATACGGATTCTGTAGATTACAGGAAGTGTAAAGGCAGTAAAGGTGGAAATTATGAAAAAAACCAAAAGAACTTTTTCCGGATTTGAAAGCATTTGTCTCCGTTCTTTAAAAAGGAATAGCTATTCCCCAAATAAGTTTATAAAAATTTTTCTGATTACCTAACCTGCTTTTTTGAATGTCTTTCCAAAGGCTTGTTCCTGAAGACAGTTCTAAATAATCCAGAACTCTAAATCTAATAATTAAATCAACAATAAATGCCTGTCCGAGTGAAAAATAATTTTCACTTTGAGATATAACCTGCAGATTTAAACTAAGGCGTTCTTTTAGCAAAAGCCCAATTCTTAGTCCGTATTCCTGGCAGAGTTTTTCGCCAGAATAGTCAAGATGCCCACGATGGTTTGTATGATGGAAAAACCATGTAAAGGGTTCAATATAAAAATTATTCGATTCAAAAGGCAGTGCGAAACCAACATAGTTTCGGTTGAGATAAAAGCTTTTTCCATAAAGTTTACTCAAGTTATCTGAGTCGTGATTGCTGTCGTGGCCAATTATTATGGCAAAGTTATCAAAAAGCAGATGCCTTAATGAGAAATGCCAGTCAAATTTCGTTCTGTTATGACCGTTGTCATGGGTGACTAATTGGGCAAGAAAACTCGTGTTTTCTGTGATGAAAATGATGTTTTGAAACCCATAATTCCACCTGTCCTCATCTCCGCTTAAGTCATTGTAACTTGGAAATGTGCTTGGAAGCTGCAGATGACCAAAGAATTCTCCATGAAGAGTGATTTTATTTTCCTTTGAGACTGAATCTTTTTTTAAGTATGGACGATAGATGAAAATTTCATATGCATAGCCAGATTGCAAGCATAATGTGCAAAAAACCACGGCTAATAATAAGAAAAATTTAATTATCTTTTTGTTTTTAAAATTCATAGGATAATCCTAAACGAAAGACTCTTGGAGACTGAACCTCAGTTGCAAAGCGTAATGGAAATTCAGGTCCAGTCCATTCATTCTCTTCGGTTGCACATGCCCTATTTATTATATTGAACCCGTCTAAAATCAATCGCAATTTGGTTTTTCCTAAAAGAAAAATCTTTTCTATGCGAATATCAATAGTGCGGTTGTACTCGTAACGGGCTTTTCCGCGAGGGTGTGCTTGAATATAAAAAGGTCCCTGGTTAAATCCGTGTACTATGATCTTACGTGCAAATGGCTGTCCGTCATAATATTTTATAATACATCCAAATCTTATTCCAAAAGGAGTCAAATAATTAAATCCCAATCTTCCGGTATATGCCCTGTCAAAACGCACTCTTCCTTTGGCGTTTATAAGACTGTTAGGATTATCATATAGAGCTCCAATCACGCCGTCATCGTTTTCCCATTCTGTGTTCCCTGGGCTTGTAGTCCCGATTGCAGCAGTTGCGGTTAAGGACAGAAAGAAAGTGAATTTATCGCTGTATTTCTTAAGAAGAATCAAGTCAAGGCCATAATAACGAGTAACCCTGTCGTTGGCATCTGGGTTCGTTAGAAGAAAAAAGTCCTGACCAAATGTGTTGCTATTTTGATTATAGACAATAAAACTCAAATCATCATGTGTTTCAGGGATTCTGTCATCGCCTATGTCAAATATTTCAACAGGAACATATGAAGAAAAAGGAAATCCTGTATTTATAGTCTCTATAAGATTTCTTGTCTCTCTGAGGAATGCTGCAAGAGAAAAATACCATTTGGAGCTGAAAGCCGAATGATAAGCTAAAATCAGCTCGTCAGTAAAAGGCCTTTTTAGATTTTCATCAATTTCAGAATACAAAGGCCCTTCTCGCCTGAGAAGGTTTCCTTGTTCTTCTTCTTGAAAGCACCTATCTCCATTAGTATCTTCCCAGGTGTATACCAAAGCCCCAAGAGCGTTTGGATTGCCATAAGTAAGGTAATTAAGAGGAAGATTGAAGTAATAACGAGCACCTGAGAGCTTGATAACAGATTTTTTTGACCTGGTTAAAGGAATAATTAGACCGATACGAGGCGAGAGATTAATCCATCTTATATCCTGCTGTGCGCCTTTTACCAATGAAAAAAACTGTTCAGGTACCCATCCTATACTTGAAGATATGTTAAACCCCACATAGAAAGAAACAAGGTTTGAGAATGAGAAAGAATCCTGAGCAAAAATACTCCAGTTCATGGATGCTTCCTGATGGCTTACTGGAGTATTGTACCTAACAATTTCGAGAGGTTCTTCATTAAAAAAATGAAGGCGTGTATTTTCATTTATTTCCTTACTGGAAGATGAAAAAGCATATTTTAGTTGTAAGCCATATTGAAATTTATGCTGAGT
>DAOUSP010000212.1 GCA_030627155.1 Candidatus Aminicenantota bacterium | reverse complement strand
TGATATTTTCGTAGATGCGATGAAAAAAATTGCCCAGGAAGCGAAGACAAATCCAAATGTTTTAAAAGAAGCCCCACATGAGACTTATGTGCGGCGGCTCGATGAAACTGGAGCAGCAAGGAACCCTGTTTTAAAATGGGAGGGAACAACAGCCCAAAATGAAAGAGATTAAAAGGCAAACCGTTTTTAAATAAAAAATGTCTATTCAAGATCTTATCATGAGTCTCAACCGTTTTTGGGCTGAGCAAGGATGTTATATAGCCCAATCATATGATGTGGAAGTGGGCGCAGGAAGCATGACTCCTGATACGTTCTTTCGAGTGCTGGATAAAAGACCCTGGAGAGTTGCTTATGTCCAACCTTCTCGGCGGCCAACAGATGGACGGTTTGGCAAAAACCCTCATAGAGTCCAAAAACATTTACAGTACCAGGTGATAATAAAGCCGTCTCCTGAGGATATTCAGAATATATATATTGAGAGCTTGACTTCCCTTGGGATAAAACTTCGAAATCATGATATTCGGTTTGATGAGGACGATTGGGAATCTCCCACAATAGGGGCCTGGGGAGTTGGGTGGCAGGTGCTTCTGGATGGTTTGGAAATAACACAGTTCACATACTTCCAGCAGGCAGGAGGAATCGACCTTTTTCCAGTTCCTGTAGAGATAACTTATGGTTTAGAACGGCTGGAAATGTTTTTGGAAGAAAAGGATGATATTTACGATTTATGCTGGTCAAACGATGTAAAATACCGTGATGTTAGATTGGTGGAAGAACAGGAGTTTTCCGAATATAACTTTAATCAAGCAGATGTCTCACTGCTTCAGAAATCTTTTACGATGAATCTGAAAGAAGCAAAGAGACTTCTACATGAAAATCTGCTCCTTCCTGCTTATGATATGTGTTTGAAATGTTCTCATCTGTTTAACCTATTGGATTCGCGAGGCGCTATAAGTGTTACAGAAAGGGTGAAATTAATTTCGCATATAAGAGAGGTTGTGACTCAAATAGCCCAGAAATTTACTTCAAGGGAGACCTCAGCTTGAGTGAGTTCTTTCTGGAAATAATCACCGAAGAGATGCCTTCTTCCCATGTGAAGACTGCTCTTGAGCAACTTCAAGCAAATATCAAAAAAGAGCTTTTGTCACAAAATGTAGATATTGTAGAAATAATGACCTATGGTACCTGCCGTAGATTGGTCGTTGTTGGTGATTTTGCTCTTTCTCAAAAAGATTCTGAGGAGGAAATAACAGGACCTCCAAAGAGTGTTGCTTTCAAGCCTGACGGATCGCCTACAGCAGCAGCCATAGGATTTTGCAAATCACAAGGTGTTTCTGTTGATGAGCTTCAGGTGATAAGGACAGAAAGAGGAGAATATGTAGGGGTAAAAAAGATAATCAAAGGCCGTAAAACACAGGATATTCTCTCAGATATTTTTCCTTCTGTGATTAAATCTATATCTTTTCCAAAGATGATGCATTGGGGAAAAAACACATTGAAATTTTCTCGACCTATAAAGAATATTCTCTGTCTGTTTGACCATAATCCTGTTTCTTTTAAAATCGCCTGGATTTCGTCAGGTGTTTTCACAATTGGGCATAAGATACTATCTCCTGATAGAATACGAATTGATTCATTTTCTGACTATAAGAAAGCATTAAAGAAGAATAAAGTTGTTTTTGACCAGGCTGAAAGAAAAAAGATTATTCTGACGCAAATACAGAAAAAGCTTGCGCCCCTTGAAGCCCAAATATTTCATGACGAACAACTTTTAAATAAGCTCTTGTATGATGTTGAATGCCCATATGTCTTTATCGGTGCATTTCCAGAGAAGTATTTAAAGTTGCCAATAGAAGTCCTGAGTGCTGCCATGAAGGCAGGGCAAAATCTTTTTTCTGTTGTTAGAGGGAAAAGACAGATTCCTTATTTTTTGGGAGTTGCGGATTCTGGCGGTGACCATAAAGAAATAATTCGTAAAGGGAATGAAAGAGTCCTGAAAGCCCGACTCGAAGATGCGAATTTTTTTTGGGAACAAGACCTGAAACTTCCATTAGAAGAAAAAGCAGCTCAACTAAGTCATGTTATTTTTCAGGAAAAGCTTGGAAGCTATGCAGACAAGGCAGAAAGGTTAAAAAAAATATCGGCTTATCTTTCTGATAAGTTGGAAATCCCTAAAGAAAAAAAACAGGTAATGAAGGCCGGAGAACTTTGTAAGGTAGATCTTTTGACTGAAATGGTGAGAGAATTCCCTTCGCTTCAGGGAAAAATTGGAGGATTATATGCCCGGAAAGAAGGATATCATGCATCCATCTGGAAAGCTATTTATGAACACTATCAACCGAATAGTTTAGATGAGCCATCACCATTATCTACCCCAGGAGCTATTCTTTCTATTGCTGATAAGATAGATTCGATTGTTGGAGTTGTGGGAATAGGGATCGAAGTCACTGGGTCAAAAGACCCTTTTGGTCTGCGCCGGAATGCCCAAGGCATATGTAAAATAATATTAGAAAAAAGACTTAACATTTCATTAATGCGCCTTATGGACAAAGTGATAACTGTCTATGATGGCCAGCTTGAAAAAGAGAAGTCGTGGATTAAAAGTTACTGCCTGGCTTTCTTTAGAGACCGCCTGCAATACATCTTTGAAAGAGAGGGATACCGCTACGATTTGATTAATGCGGCTCTTTCACCAGGAATTGACAGTATCTATTATTCATTTCTTAGACTTAAGGCATTAGACAGTTTGAAAAAAAACCCACAATTCGAGCCAATGATTCTAATCGCAAAGCGCGTTAATAACATTCTCCGTGACCAGCCGGCCTATAAGATAAATCCTGAGTTACTGACTGAAAAAGAAGAACGGGAACTTTATTCTTCTTTTATGATAATAAATAGGAACGTTCTTCCTATGATAGCAAAAGGAGATTTCTTGAAAGCTCAAAAAATTATTTTTCAGATTCGTTCTTCTAT
>DAOUSP010000080.1 GCA_030627155.1 Candidatus Aminicenantota bacterium | reverse complement strand
TTGTGTATGGCAGCATTAGAATCTATGGCTGTAAAGACCCCTATTTTGGTTCAAGAAAGAACCGATCCTCTCAGACAACACTGCCTGGATGGCCAGAGTGGCTTGTATTATTCTGAGTTCGAAGAGTTTGCAGAAGCGCTGGATCTTATGATTAAAGACACGAAATTGAGAGGGGCAATGGGGGAAAATGGGTTAAGATATGTTAAACAAAATTATTCATGGACCCGTATTTTGGAAAAGTATTCCAAGTTGTTTGATTATTTAAAAACCAAGAGGCCTTAGATATATGCCGTTCTCTTCATTTTGAAAATCATGCAAAAAAAGTTGCAAAAAGACTAAAAATTGACTCTCTTTGTAGTTTATGTTAAGAATTACAGAAAGAGAAATGGGAATTTCATAGACAAATGGCATTTATCAATCACGCAGCAAAAAGCATTGCGATTAAAATAGTTTATTATGGGCCTGGCCTAAGTGGCAAAACAACAAACCTTCGTCATATTTATTCAAAGCTGGATGTAAGTTCTCGCGGAGATTTGATTTGCTTGGAGACAAACACAGAAAGAACTCTTTTTTTTGACATGCTTCCGATAAAAGCAGGCCTCATTCAGGATTATAAAGTGCATTTTCAACTTCTGACAGTTCCTGGTCAGGTTTTTTATGAAGCTTCTCGAAAGAATGTTTTAAAAGGTGCAGATGGGATTATCTTTGTGGCAGATTCGCAGATTCCTCTCCTTGATGCAAATTTAGAAAATTTCGATGGCCTAAGGAAAAATCTGTTGGAATATAATGTTGATTTGAATGCTATTCCTTTAGTTTTTCAATACAATAAGCGCGATTTAGAGAATCTCATCCCTGTAGAAACATTCAATAATCTGCTCAATCCGCGAAAGCTTCCTTATTTAGAAGCTTCGGCTATAAATGGAGTAGGCGTATTAGAAAGCGTAAAAGAAATTGCGAAAATGGTTGTCCCTGTTGTCAGAGAAAAACTATTTGGGGAAAGGAGAAAACCAGTAGAAATAGAAGAAAAAATAGAAAAAGAGAAGAAGAAAGGAAAACCTCCGGAAATCAAGATTGAGAAGAAAAAAGAAGTTGAATTTGCAGAAGAGGAAAAGGTTCAACCAATGCGAGTTACAAAGATAAAATTTAAATCCTCAAAAGATCTCGAAGACGAACTTGACAAACTTGCAAAAGAATTTACTGGTACAAAAAAAAGTTAAATTTTACCCACCCGGCATTTTTTTTAATCATCTTTGATAAAAGAAAGAAATTTCTTTCGTCATTCTAACTGAGGCACAATGTTATTTAAAATTGCCAGCACTTCTTTAATTGGGATTGATGCGTATCTTGTGGATGTTGAAGTGGATATTTCTTATGGAATGCCAACCTTTGTAACAGTAGGGCTTCCAGATACTTCAGTAAGAGAAAGTAAAGAAAGAGTTCGGGCAGCTTTAAAAAATTGCGGCTACGGCTTTCCTTCCAGAAAAATTACAATAAATTTAGCTCCTGCCGATCGGAAAAAGGAAGGGCCTGCTTTTGACCTTCCGATATCCCTTGGTTTTTTAGCGCATCTGGATCTTTTCCCAAGCGAAAGACTTAAGGGATTTTTATTTTTAGGTGAATTAGCTTTAGATGGACGAATAAAACCGTGTAGAGGGATTCTTTCTTCAACAGTCTTGGCTAAAAAAGAAGGATTTAAAGGGATTGTTATCCCAAAGGAAAATGAAAAAGAGGCAACTTTAGTCCAGGGGATTCCCATCTATGGAATGAAGGCTTTACCTGATATAGTTCATTTCTTGAATTACCCAGAGTCTGTTGCACATGCAAGCTTCTCTTTGCATGAACTTTTGCCTCATTCTGATTATGATGTGGATTTCCAGGAAATACATGGTCAACATCATGCAAAACGTGCTTTAGAAGTAGCAGCTGCAGGAGGCCATAATGTCCTGATGATCGGTCCTCCTGGTGCAGGGAAGACAATGATGGCACGAAGACTGCCATCCATACTTCCTCCCATGACCTTCGAGGAAATAATCGAGGTGACTCAAATTTATAGTATTTCGGGATTATTAAACAATGGTGCAGCAATAGGAAAAAGGCCATTTCGTGCACCACATCATACTGTATCAGATGCGGGATTAATTGGAGGAGGGGCGGTTCCAAAACCTGGAGAAGTCAGTTTGGCTCATCGGGGGGTGCTATTTTTGGATGAGCTCCCTGAGTTTAGAAAACGAGCATTGGAAGATTTGAGACAGCCATTAGAAGATGGAAGAGTGACCGTGTCCCGTGCTTATATGCGTGTAAATTATCCCTGTGCATTTATGCTTGTGGCAGCAATGAACACGTGTGAAGATATTGTTGCTGGAGGGAATTTCTCGGAACCTGCGTGTACAGATGCCCAAAGGAATCGTTATTATTCAAAAATATCTGGTCCACTTCTGGACCGTATTGACATTCAGATTGAAGTTCCAAAAGTTGAGTTTAAAGATATGGTTTCACAGTATAAGGGTGAATCTTCAAGTGAAATAGGAAAGAGGGTTTTCATGGCGCGGGAAATACAGCTGGAAAGATTTAAAGGCACTAAAATTTATTGTAACGCACATATGGGAGAAAGAGAAGTTAAACGTTTTTGCCAATTTGATGCCCCGGGCAAAGAGCTTTTACAGATGGCAGTTAATCGTCTTGGATTCAGTGCCAGGGCTTATTCACGCGTGCTTAAGGTTGCACGGACAATTGCGGATTTAAGCCATGAAGATAATATAAGTGCTGTCCATATTTCCGAAGCTATCCAGTATCGTATGATGGACAAGTTTTTTTAAGAAAAAATCAAATCAACCCTCCAGAGCATCTCTTTTAGATTTATAGAATATGGATTATAATAATTCTTCATGAGAATGATTAAGACTTTTTGAAAGGAGTGATAAAAAAATGTGGTGGGAAGATAAAATAATGCGGACTTTTCGCTGTCGTTTAAAACAGAGTCCAGGTGTTCTAGGGTCTTTATTAACCTCAATCGGGGAAGAAGAGGGCCTTATTGGGGAAATCAAGACCATTAATATGGGAAGTACATATGTGGTTAGAGATGTTGTTGTTTTTGCAGATAACCAAGCCAATATGGACCGATTGATTCGTGTTGTTCAAAAGAACCCTGATGTGGATATCATTGAGGTTCGTGATGAAGTTCTTGAGATGCATCAAGGTGGAAAAATTGCCATACGTAGCCGGTACAAAATAGATACCCTTAGCGAACTGAGGAAAGTTTATACTCCAGGAGTGGCAGAAGTATGTATGAAAATAAAAGAAAACAATAGGTTAGCGTGGAGATATACTTCGATTAATCATTTTGTTGCAATTGTGACTGATGGGTCTGCTGTTTTGGGGTTGGGAGATATCGGGCCTTTAGCTTCTATGCCTGTCATGGAAGGCAAAGCCACTTTAATGGAAACCCTTGTTGGACTTTCTGGCGTTCCAATCCTTTTAAACACCAAGGATACAGATGCTATTGTAGAGACAGTGACTAATATTGCGCCTACTTTCAGTGCGATCCAATTAGAAGATATTTCGTCACCGCGATGTTTTGACATTGAAAAGAGACTTCAGGAAAGGCTGGATATTCCTGTTATGCACGATGACCAGCATGGAACAGCCGTTGTTGTCATAGCTGCCTTGATAAATGCAGCAAGAATGGCCGATAAAGACCTCAAAAAATGCAAAATCGGACAAATCGGGTTAGGTGCAGCTGGCTTAGCGGTTACAAAAATGCTCATGTATTACCTTCAAAATCCAGTTTTAGGGGCTGATATTGATGAGGAGGCAATAAAACGTTTGGAGTCTGCTGGCGGTATCCCTTCAACGTTAGAGGAGATTTGTTCTTCTTGCGGTGTTGTAATTGCCACGACAGGTGTTCCAGGTCTAATCAAGGAAAACATGATCCGCAAAGATCAAATTATATTTGCACTGTCTAACCCACATCCGGAAATTGAACCAGATTTAGCCAAAGCTGCTGGAGCGGCATGCGCAGTGGATGGAAAATCGGTCAATAATATTTTGGGCTTTCCTGGCATCTTTCGTGGGGCTGTAGACGCGAAGACTCCCCGGATAACAACTGAAATGCTTGTAGCGGCAGCTCATGCGATCGCAAATGCGGCTGGCGAGGAAGAATTAGTGCCTAACCCATTGGACCGGAGTGTTCATAAGAAAGTTGCCCAAGCAGTTGCCCTGACAGCATTAAAGCAGCGCCTGAATCGAGAAGACTTATCTGGCTATTTCGATTAAATCGAATACGTAGATACCGCCTCCTTTTATTTTTTTTGCCTTTCTATCACTAACTATTTGTATATTTTTTCTATAAAATAATTCTATAAGTTTTCTCTAAAAATCTTTTCATTTTATCGTTTAGGTTGTTAAAATTTGAGCAAAATGAAGCAGTTTGGATCAAAACAACATAAATCATTCAATTTGATATTTATAAAGGAGGCCTTATGAAAAAAGTTATTTCTATTGTTCTTGGGAGTTTATGCTTGATTTCTGTTTTTGCGTATTCAGAAATAGAAAAAGAAGACCCTTTTTTAATCAAGGTAAAGCCAGCCAAGCTTACATCCATAAAAAAGGATGCGTTTTCTTGGCTGGATACTCACGTGATAGAACTTTCTGAGATAAATGAAAAAATTTGGCGTTTTGCAGAAGTAGCCATGGAAGAATACAAGTCCTCAGAGCTTTTGGCATCATTGCTTGAAAAGAATGGATTTGAAGTTACAAGAGGAGCTGCTGGAATGCCTACGGCCTTTGTAGCTGTTTATGGTACTAGTGAGCCGGTAATCGGTATTCTTGCAGAGTATGATGCACTTCCGTCCCTCTCACAAGACACAGTCCCTTATAAAAAACCCCTGCAAAAGGGAAGGCCCGGACACGGGTGTGGCCACAATGTCTTTGGAGTAGCAAGCACAGCCGCTGCAATTGCAGTGAAACACGTGATGGAGAAAGCAAATCTTCAGGGAACAATAAAACTTTTTGGATGCCCAGCCGAAGAAACAGTCGTTGGAAAAGTATTTATGGCACGTGAAGGCGTATTTAATGGCCTGTCTTCCTGTATACAATGGCATCCGAGTACATCCAATCAAGTTTCTATTGGTTCAAGCAATGCTTTGAATCAGATTGAGGTAGAGTTTTTTGGGAAAACAGCCCATGCAGCAGGAGATCCCTGGCATGGTTGGAGTGCACTTGATGCAATCGAGCTTACAAATATTGGGTTGAATTATCTTCGAGAGCACCTGAAACCCACAGCCAGGATTCATTATGTTATCACAAGCGGTGGTGGTGCGCCCAATGTTGTTCCTGATTATGCACGTGCATGGTATTATGTGCGTGATATCGATAGAGAGAGCGTAGAAGAAAACTACAAACGGGTGCTGGAAATCATTGATGGAGCTTCTAAAATGACTTCAACAACATACAAAGTCAATTTCATCAGCGGTGTTCATGAGATGTTGCCTAACCGCACGGGTTGTGAAGTAGTTTACAGTAATCTGCTTATAGTAGGTGCACCGAAATTTACTGATGAAGAACAGGATTATGCAAAGGAGATTCAAAAAAACTTAGGAATCGAACAAAAGGGATTAAGAACAAACATCGAGCCTTTTAGGCTTCCGCAGAGAAGCTGGGGAGGAGGGTCAACTGATGTAGCAGAGGTGAGTTGGTTGACACCAACAACAAACTTGGGCATTGCTTTTAAGCCAGAAGGAACTCCTGGCCATCATTGGGCTGCTGTTGCTTGCGGAGGAATGTCTATTGGCCATAAGGCGATGATAACAGCAGCAAAAGTAATGGCTGCTTCCAGTCTGGATCTTCTAAGCCACCCTGAAATCATAGAGAAAATGAGAAAAGAATGGATTGAAAGGAAAAATGGTAAAGAATATCTATCGCCGTTAGCGCCAGACCTCAACCCTCCAGTAAAAGCGAAAAAATGATGAAGATGATTAAATTCCTACTGTTTTTCGGAAATGGAATCCATAGATAGCAAATGATATTGCC
>DAOUSP010000141.1 GCA_030627155.1 Candidatus Aminicenantota bacterium | reverse complement strand
TCTTCTTTGAATCTTATAAATACCCCTTATTTGATGAAAAAGGAATCCTTAAAGGATTAGTAGGAATTAGCCGGGATGTCACTTCGCGGAAAAGAACAGAGGAAAGTCTTCGGGTTGAAAAAGCTTACTTGAAACAGTTTTTTAAAAATATTCAAGAGGCAATTGTTATGGCTGATAAAGAGGGGAAGATCATCAGTGTGAATAAGGAGTTTGTAAGGTTATTCGGGTATAACATGAGTGAAATCAAAGGTAAATATATTGACGAAGTTGTGTCTCATGAAAAAAATCGTGATGAAGCAGAAAAAATCTCTGAAAAAATTTATACAGGGGAAAAGGTAGCTTTCGAAGCTGTACGGAAGCGAAAAGATGGGACAATGATCAATGTGTCTCTGCTTGCAATGCCTATCATTGTTGATGGAGAAGTAGTGGCCTCTGTAGCTATATACAGGAATATAACAGAACGAAAAAAGGCAGAGGAACAGGTCAGGGCTTCCCTTGAAGAAAAGGAAGTGCTGCTCAAAGAAATTCATCACAGGGTGAAAAACAACATGCAAATCATCTCAAGCCTGCTCCGACTTCAAGTAAGACAAAGCCAGAGCGAAGATTTCATTGAAATGTGTAATGTTAGTCAAAGTCGAATAAGGTCAATAGCTCTAATACATGAATCTCTTTATAAATCAAATGATTTTGCAAGGATTGATTTTTCGAAATACATAGAAAAGCTCATAACGCATTTATTTTCGATATATGAGGGTGGAAAAAAGCGCATAGAATTTGAAGTCGATATGGATGATGTTTTTCTTGATATTAATAAAGCTATTCCCTGTGGGTTGATAATAAACGAGCTTATTTCGAATTCTTTAAGGCATGCTTTTCCAAATGGAATGCAAGGGAAAATCGAAGTGAAAATGTTCAGGGAAAATGGGAAACATATTCTCATTATTAAAGATACAGGAATAGGTTTTCCAGAGAAATTAGATTTCAGAAATACCAAAACACTTGGCATGCAGTTGGTTACAGATCTTGTGAAACAGTTACGGGGAACAATTAAACTTGCGAAGGATGGAGCTACAGAGTTTAAAATCACCTTCTAATTCTAACCCCCTTCCTTATAACGACAGTAAACAGTGAGGAGTAAAGAGTAAACAGTGAAGAATTTAATTTACTCCTCACTCCTCACTCCTAACTCTTTACTGTTCACTGTTTAATATTTCAGTTCAGAACCTAAAAGACTGTGAGGAATGAGAAAGACAACAAGAAGTAGAATCGACGCTCCTAAAACCCGTTTCCGTGCGGGCTTTCCATGGCATCCTGCGATTAATGCTATGATCCAGCCAACAAGAGCAATAAGAGTTTTATTGTCTGTAAGGTCGTAGCCAAATGGAAATCCAGTCCAAAAAGCGCCAAAAGCAAACTGTTGCACAAGAGGACCAAAAATCATCCCTCCAACAAACAATAATCCTGTTGTCCAGAGAGCAAGTTTACGAGGGTTGCTCTGCGGCTTGAGGGCTTCTAATCCAGCCCTTGTTGAAAAAAGCATAGCAAGGAAAATAAAAATAATATGGGGAATGAGAATGCTGTTTGGGACCGAGCCTTTGAAGCGGATTATGACAGGGTTTTCCCCTGATAAAGGCACATTTTCGTCTTTATATGTGAGGATTACTTTGTAAGCCAGCTTACCTGCTGGAGGTTCAGATGGAAGATAGGCGATTAAAAAATCATCTTCTGTCTTTTTCATTTGGACTTGAGTCCAGGGATCTTTTGTTTTGAACCTTTTGTATAGCACATGCCCAGTAATTTCTGGATTGCAGGCTGCAATCTTTATTTCATAATCCTTATGAGTTTCGTGTGTGCGGGCCAGTGTGTACATTATTGTGCAGTTTGCGACATGTGCCTTTCCCCGGACAGGATAGGTTGGACCAGTGAGCCGCTGATATGATGCTGTAAATAAAGCGATAAGGAAAGCAAGAAGCCAAAGAATGAAATTTTTCATCTTCAAAATATCATCTGTTTTCTCTTTTTCTGACTTATCATTTATATATAGTATATTTACCTTTGTAAGTAAATATAATTCAAACTATGAATATTTTTATAGAAAAGTCACAAGAAACACGCCTAAAATTGCTAAGAAGAGGGCTAAAAATTTTCCCTTTGTAGCTTCTTCCTTGAGAATTATCATTCCCAATATAAAAACAAAAATAGTGTTTGTTTGATTTAAAGCCGAAGCTACTGACGCCTGAGTAAATTTCATCCCTCCCATCCAGCATGCCAGGCCTATATAAGCCCCAAGAAAAGTGCCTGTTCCCATATAAAACCAGGTTTTTGGATGAAACATGTCTTTCCAGATGGACAGTCGTTTAGGATGGAAAAAAAGAACCAAGCACAAAAACACTAATCCACCTGCGGTCCGGACCTGTGTCGCCCATAAGAGAGGTGAATTGTTTAGAAGGGGCTTTATCATCACAATACTTACTGCCTGGACTAACATGGCGCTTATTCCAAGAGAAATTCCTGTAATCAGGTCTTTTGTTGATATCTTCTTCTGTATCTTTTTTTGTGAAATAGTCAAGACGGCTGAAACGATAAAAACAACTCCTAATAACTGAATAGGGCTCATTTTTTCCGCAATAAAAATTGTTGAAAGAATTATGACAAAAGGGCTGTAAGTGCAATTGACTATTGCTGAAAGGCCTGCTCCAAGCCGGTTAAGAGAAGCAAAAAACAGAGTGTCTGAAAGACCCATGCCCAAGACTCCACTGAAGAGCAGTAATGCGTAGCTCTCCCAGGGAGCTTCCGGAAAAAAACTTTTATCTATGACCAAAATCGTAATGGTAAAGAGAATGAGAGCCAGGAAGTTTTTGAAAAAATTCAGGCCGACTGGATGAACAGTTTTTCCGCTGATTCTGAACAGGATAATTGCCACAGCCCATATGAAGGCAGATGCAAGAGCTAAAGATTCTCCAAGGTAGCCGAAATTTTGTATTGCTGCTATTGATTCTGTCATGATGAACCAGCATAATTCAATTTTTCCCCTAAAAACAACATTTTTTTAAGTTCCAGGGAAAATATATAGAATTTTTTTATATAGCAGAGAAATGTTTCTCGGTCAAATAAAAGGAATTACCACTTATGATTTACGTTAATGGTTTGAGTGAAGAATGGGTTTTTTTATTGAAAAATATTCGATTTTAAATAAAGGCTTATTATTATTCCTCTACCTGTATTTAGTCATCCTCTTCTTTATTTTTTGCTTCTTCGCCTTTTTCTTTGGTTGCGACTTCCTCATCTTTTTCCTCATTAGTTTCAACTTCAATTCCTAAAAGCTTTGCAATTCCTTCATAGATTTGCTGAAAAGCCTGTTTTGATTCCTGAATCTTGGCTAAAATCGTTCTTGTTTTTTGAATTTCTTTTTCCATTTCCTCATCAATGGTGTCCAGCTGCTTTTTGGCTTCTTCCATTGTTTTTTTATATAATTCCTCTAATTCCCTTGTCAAAGACATCTTTTTCTCC
The DNA here is from genome assembly GCA_030627155.1 of Candidatus Aminicenantota bacterium. Classification (GTDB taxonomy): domain Bacteria; phylum Acidobacteriota; class Aminicenantia; order Aminicenantales; family Aminicenantaceae; genus Kmv29. The sequence goes on along the minus strand of DAOUSP010000141.1, from coordinate 802 downwards.
CTAAGTATTTTTCTGTACCTATTTTTATTGCCTCTCCTTTAAAATTATCAATCTTTTGAAAAAATGAGGATGAAGAAATAAAAAGATTCTGATTAATTCTCATTTTATGATAAGCAAATTCTTATTATTAACTTATTCTATTTTATTAGAATCTTTCTATAAAAAACAAGTCATATTTTTGAAAAATCCAGATGTATTCTTAAGTCTAAATTGCGGATTTTTGATGGATGATAATTATAATTACCGTAATTCGTGAATGAATGCATGAATGTGGTTGGGAAAATCATACTATTTTTGAGCTTAATTTCTTTATAATAGGTTAGTACAGCCGGATTGCCAAATACAAGTTAGTTGCTATTGTCCGACTGACGAAATAATAAGGTGGGGTGAGCGAGGGGTCTCGAACCCCCAACCTTCGGATCCACAGTCCGATGCTCTAACCAGTTGAGCTACGCTCACCATGAAAAGGGAATAAAATTTTCGCATCAAACCCGTATAATGTCAACACCTCGAATCAAATCTTCATAGAAGAAGATTTTTAAATAACTTGACAAGGGTTTGGCGAATGATGATTGCTACAACAACTAAACTATATAAAGAAAAAAGGAATTTATATGAAGCAATTTTGATGTCAATAGATAAGTGTTTGTCTAAACAATTTGTCGAATTGTGTGCTCAAGAGTGGAAATTGTGGAATGAAAGATGCGTGTTTTTGAGATATTCAATAATTTTAGCCCTTTTAATCCACTTCCTGTAAGGACAAGCACAGTTGTATCATTTTGCGTTAAATTTAGATTTTTCG
>DAOUSP010000024.1 GCA_030627155.1 Candidatus Aminicenantota bacterium | reverse complement strand
AGCCCATTGTGGAGGGTGGGAGGGTCTTGGCAAGGATGGAGGGGAACCGGCGCTGTGACAGATTACATCTTCATAATTAACTGTCACGGAAATAGAGATGCCTCCATAACTCTATAATGATTATTTATAAACCCCTACATATTGTCCAAGACGACTTCTAACTTTTGTGTAGGAATGACTATGGTTCTAAGCCTTCCTTCCTGGTCCATTTTAAGCCTGACTTCGATTCCACTAAACTCCATCACAAGCGTACAAGGGTCATCTTCACTGGGCTCGAGAGTACAAGGGATTTCCAACTGTGGAATGATATAGACAGAAATATCGATTTTTTCGGTCAACATACAGCGGTATTTTTTTGTCAAAACCATATACGGTGAAAAAAGTGGGTTTGGCAACAGCACAGCATCACGCTTAATTTTAACATAACTCATCTGTTCCTCCCCGGCAATCAGAATCGTGTTTGTCACATCCCCATCTAAGATTGTGCTTTCGATCTCTTGTGTAACCCCACTTACTGAACCTCTGAATTCAAATCCTTGGGGGATGAAACTTTTATCCAGGCGAATTACAAGGCGGCTGATTTCCATTGCAACTGGCTTGGTCATCTTGCCGCGCATTGAAAGGACATAGCCCTCCTCCGTAGTCTGCCACGTGTATTCCTCGTATCCAACCTTTTCCCCCATAAAATTTATTGAATAAGTACCTTTTTCCTCAATCTTCGGCAATTGAGCAGAATAAATAAAAAAGAACAAAGAAAGCAAAATAATGATTATGAGTATAAGTAATAATTTCTTTAAAGCCATTTTATTCAACGCCCAGCATTCATTCTTTGCCGGATAACCTCATAAATGAAAATCGAAGCAGCAGAAGCCACGTTAAGTGAGGAAACTTTTCCGAAATGTGGGAGGGAAAGGATTTTATCGCATTTCTTTTTAATTAGAGGCCGTAATCCCTTCCCCTCAGAACCGAGAACAATTGCTACTGGCTGGGTGTAATCAAATTCATACCAGTAAGATGAGCCACCACTTTCTGCCCCTATAATCCAAATCCCTCTTTCTTTCAACATGTCTGCAGTCTGAGCCAGATTCTTAACTCTTGCTATTTTAATATGCTCCAGAGCACCTGCTGATACTGAAGCCACTGTGCTTGTCAAACCCACAGAATGTCTCTCGGGAATGACAATCCCATCCACGCCCCCTCCTTCGGCGTTTCGAACAATGGCACCAAAGTTTTGAGGGTCTTCCACGCCATCAAGAAGCAGAAGAAACGGTTGTTCTGATGACTTTAAAATCGACTCTAAAGAGCTAAATTCTTTGGGAGAAAGCATGGCCACAGCACCCTGATGGTTTTTGTCAATACTATCCAGTTTTTGCCTGGGCACAAAAAAAAAGGGGATATGGTGCTCATGCGCAAGCCAAATTATTTGAGAAATCTTTTTGTGTCTTGCTTCTTTTTGTATGAATATCTTATGCACCCGTTTCGGGTTTGACCGGAGGGCTTCCACAATGGGGTTAAGCCTGCTTATTGTTTCCATTTTTCTTGCCGGGACAAATTTATTGAAGGAATTCTAACATTTCAGATACACGCTGGGCACAATCCTTTAATGGTTTTGGAAAAGAAATCTTGGCTCCATCTTCAACCAGAGGAATAAATTTATCTAATTCCAAGCCTGAAGAGCGGGCAGTAAAAGCAACCCTAAGCGGGTGGTAAAGGGATTTGCCTTTATAACCGGTCTCTTCCTTGATTTCTTGAGTAATAGCAGCAAATGTGGGATAGTCAAATTTTTCGACTTTTGATATTTTTTTTACGAAAAGCTTGATTACAAGAGCAGCAGATTCGGACTGCAAAATTTCCCTGGTTTCTTTGTCCATATCAGAAGGAGAGAAATCAAAGAGCAAGGCAAATTTTTCTGGCAGGTCTGCAAAACGGTCCACTCCCTCGAGGAAACATTCCACAGCTCTTTCGAGCCACTTCCAGTGTTCTTCAGTCATTACTTCAGGGAGTATCTCTGTTTTCTTTAAATATGGATATGCAATTTCAGCTTTTTTTCGAGGTGGAAGCCTTTTTATATGCTGACGATTGAGCCAATGTAGTTTATCATAATCAAAAATAGCAGAAGAACGGCTGACCTTTTCAAGGTCGAAAAGCTTTATTAAATCATCTTTTATGAGGACCTCCTCTCCTTCAGGAGGAGCCCATCCCAAAAGAGCTAAATAATTAAACAGCGCCTCTGGAAGAATTCCTTCCCTTTTAAACTGAGCCACTGCCGTTGCTCCGTGCCGTTTGCTCAACCGTGTGTTGTCCTTGCCCATAACCATAGAAAGATGAGCAAACTGGGGAGGAGAAATGGAAAGCGCCTCGCAAGTAAGAATCTGGCGGGGAGTGTTGGAAATATGGTCTTCTCCCCTGATAACATGGGTGATCTGCATCAATGAATCATCAATCACAACCGCATAATTATAAGCCGGACGACCATTGGAACGAACCAGAATCGGATCTCCTGTCAATTTTAAATCAAAACTCAGATTCCCTCTAACAAGGTCATTGAAGGAGAGGGTTCCTGAATCAGGAGTCTTAAGTCTGATGGCTCCGCGCTCTCCGGCTTCTAATCTCCTCATGGCTTCTTCTGGAGAAAGGAAACGGCACCGTCCACTATAAATTGGGATTTTTCCAGAAGAAAGGGCTTCCTCTCTTTCCTTCTTTAATTGTTCAGGTGTGCAAAAACAATAATATGCTTTTCCTTCTTCCAACAATTTCTGCGTATATACACTGTAAATATCCATGCGGAGCGACTGTTTATAAGGCCCAAAAGGCCCTCCAATATCAGGGCCCTCATCCCAATCAAGTCCTAACCATCGGAGATCCTCAATCAGCTGATGCTCATATTCAGCAGCAGACCGTTCAATATCAGTATCTTCAACTCTTAAAACAAAAATCCCTTTCTTTTTGCGTACAAAAAGCCAGTTGAAAAGTGCAGTCCGTGCGTTGCCTACATGAAGATAGCCCGTTGGGCTGGGGGCAAAGCGAACTCTGATATTTTCCATCAACATTCATATTAATATTGGCAAGAAAAAGAGTCAAGAAAATCAGCAATTTCGTCTGTTAGTTTAATATGCTATCTAACCTCATCCAAGAAAAAGATGCAACCTTTTTGTCTTTGCATACGTCTGTATTAGTGAACACAATGAAATACGGAGGTATAAAATGAGATTCAGAACAAAAGTTGCAATTTTTATGGTGGCTTTATTATTGAGCCTTGGGAGCTTTAATATGATTATTTCATCTGGGCTGCTTGACATGTTGAAAGTTGGGAAATTTGCCGGTTATGAGATGGTCGCTAACGTTGTAAGCGAGGTAGATTAAATCCTTCATCATGTTTATTTCATTAAAGAAAACAATCATTATGAAAAAATGCATGATGACCATATTCACCAATGCCTGGGATTGGTTGCTCATTTATTTTAAGAGAGAATACCTCTCCAATTTCAGAGGCAGATTACGCCTTATGACGCAACCAATCCTATCTTCTCCTTTATTATCAGTCTCTCAAAAAAAATCCCCCAAGAAAATCTTTTAATATAACCTTCCCTCTTATTCCTTGTTTATAAAACAGATATTGTGGCTAATGCAGAAAGTTTTACTTCTGTTTCAGAAGAACTGAGGCCCATGAAGCAATGGCTTCTCCCTGTCCAATCTCTCCTATGCCTTCATTTGTCTTTGCCTTTATTCCAAGTTCCTCTTCCTTTATATGAAGTATCAGACACAGTACTCTTTTCATATGAGGTATATAAGAAGCCAGTTTTGGTTCCTCGGCAATAATAACAGAGTCGATATTCCCTATTTCTAAACTTTGTTTCTCGAGCATGGACACAATTTCTTTCAATATGTTTGTGCTTCGAATATCTTTGTATTTTGGGTCTGTATCAGGAAACAACTGGCCTATATCTTTCTTTCCAATGGCTCCAAGAAGGCCATCTGCAATGGCATGCACCAGACAATCTCCATCCGAATGTCCAAGAAGGCCTTTTGAAAAGGGAATCTCCACGCCACCTAAAAAAAGTTTCCGCCCTTCGACTAACTTATGAATATCAAATCCCAAGCCTGTTTTAATCTTCAAGAAGCGCCTCCGCAATCTTTAAGTCTTCAGGGGATGTGATTTTGATGTTCCGGCGTTCCCCTGGAACAATAAAAACATCCCTCCCCGTTTGTTCAACAAGAGAAGCCTCGTCCGTTCCCAATCGCTCTTCCATACAGGCCTTCTCCAGGGCTTCCTTTAAAACATGGTAAGCAAACCCCTGGGGTGTTTGTGCCCGGAAAAGCACTGACCTCTCTTCTGTCCCTTTTACTTTCTGCCCCTCGATTCTTTTGACTGTGTCTTCGATGGGAATAGCAGGGATTGCCGCACCATGGACCTTTGCAGCTTCAATCACACTATCTATCAAGCGTTTCCCAACCAAAGGCCGTGCTCCATCATGAACAAGAACAATCTCTGTGCCTTTAGGATCAATATGCATGAACCCAGCAACAACAGAGTCCTGTCTTTTTTTTCCCCCTTGAGCAATTGCGGATATCTTTTTGTAATGGCGGAACAGCTTTCCTTCTAATTCTCCTTTCCGCAATACAAGGATAATTTCTGATATTTTACTGTGTGTTTCAAATGTTTCCAAACACCAATCTAAAACTGGCTTCCCCTTTAAAAGGGCATGCTGTTTGAAGTCACCAAACCTTTTTCCTTCACCCGCAGCAACAATGATGGCAGAAATCTTACTCATATAATTTCTTCATTATAGCGGCCGAATATCATCTTCCCGACCGTTGTTTGAAGCACTGATGTGACTGTTATATCTACTGTTTGACCGATCATTCTTCTCGAATTATCGACAACCACCATGGTACCATCATCAAGGTAAGCCACTCCCTGGTCTTTTTCTTTCCCTTCTTTAAGGATAAACACTCTTATGGTTTCTCCAGGCAGAACAACTGGTTTTAAAGCATTTGCAAGCTCATTGATATTCAACACAGGAATTCCGTGGAGTTGCGCGACTTTATTCAAATTAAAATCATTGGTAACGATCTTGGCACCCATATGTTTTGCAAGCTCAATAAGTTTAGAGTCCACATCTTTGATTTCTGGAAAATCTATCTCAGAAATATTGACAGAAAGCTGGGAAGACTTTTGCAAGTGGTCGAGCACATCAAGGCCTCTCCGTCCCCTTTGCCTTTTGATTCCGTCTGCAGAATCAGCCACCAACTGAAGTTCCTTGAGGATGAATTGAGGCACAATAAGCGTCCCCTCAACAAACGAGGTATCACAGATGTCTGATATCCGGCCATCAATGATGGCGCTTGTATCAAGGATTTTGTGGCTCCCACTTCCTTTGTTTTTTTCCCTGAAAAACCGGAAACTTTGAGAAGGATCGAGCCATTCAAACTTTCGTGAGCCTACTAAAAACCCGATATACGGCATGATGATGAGAAAAAAGATTTTAATGAATGTGGTAGTAGAATTGTCATTGGCAATAGTCTGATAAATGCCTCCTAATATCCATCCTAAAATCACACCACTCAATCCACCTATTGTTGCCCCCCAAATGATATTGAACTTGTTCTGTCTTATTTTTATTTCCAGGTAAATAATCGCAACACTCAGCACAAAAGCTAAGATCGCCCCATAAAGAGATTGTAGATTAAAAGGAGGGAAAAAATACCCTGTTAAAGATACTAAAATTATGATTATAAGACGAAAAATAAAAATACCCATTTATAATATCCCTAAAAAATTATTTGAAAAGCCTGTTTTATATGTCCAACTCCCATAAGCTTCATGTTGGCAATATTCTCTTTTTCAAGGCTTGCCTTGTTTCCCTCAGGTAAAATGACTGTTTTAAATCCCAAGGAACGCGCCTCATTCATTCGAGGCATTGGGTGGCTAACAGAACGAATTTCTCCGCTTAGTCCGACCTCTCCAAAAACAGCTACATCCTGAGGAACCGCCTTGTTTTTTAAAGAAGAGACAACCGCCAATAACACCCCTAAATCTGCAGCAGGTTCATTGATAGACAGGCCTCCTGCCACATTGAGATAAATATCTTCACCCGCAAAGCTATAACCCAGCTTCTTCTCTATAACCGCCATAAGCATTGAGGAACGGAAATGATCCAAACCGATTGTCATCCGTCTTGGATTACCCACGAACAGGGTCGCCGACACAAGAGCCTGGATTTCTGCAAGCAGCGGGCGAGTCCCTTTTATTGTGCAAATGACAACACTGCCTGCCTCATGGGTGGGTCGCTCCTTCAAGAAAAAAGCGGAAGGATTCGAGACGACCTGAAGTCCCCGGTTCCCCATTTCAAAGATCGCAATTTCAGAAACAGGACCAAATCTGTTTTTAAAGGCACGCAATAAACGGTAATTATGGTCTCTTTCGCCTTCAAAATAAAGCACAACATCTACCATGTGCTCCAAGGATTTTGGGCCAGCCAAAGATCCCTCTTTCGTGATGTGTCCTATTAAGAAACATGGGATATTATTCTTTTTTGCAAATCGAAAAAGTTGATGGGCGACTTCCCTCACTTGGCTGATTGTCCCAGGGCTTGAGGTTAATTTTGAAGAAAAAACACTTTGGACTGAATCAAGGATAAGCATCTGAGGGCTCAATTGTTCCGCTTGTAAGAGGACCCTCTCCAGGTTCGTCTCAGCAAGAAGATACAGTTTTTCATTCCGAATACCGAGTCTTTCCCCACGAAGCTTGATTTGCTCAAGGGATTCCTCACCCGAAACATAGAGGACTTTCTCTCCCTGAGCTGCAAAATCCCGGCTAATTTGAAGAAGCAAAGTAGATTTTCCTATGCCTGGTTCTCCTCCTATTAAAACCAAAGATCCTTGAACTACCCCTCCACCAAGGACTTGATTCAATTCCTTGATTCCTGTTTCTTTTCTCTTCTTTTGGGCTTCCTGGATATCTTCATAGAGAACAGGAGCTGAAGGCGGGAAAGAGAATTCCGCAGGGGCTTCCTCCTGAACTTCCTCAATCATTGTGTTCCACTCTTCACAATTGGGGCACCGACCCAACCACTTCGGGGAATAAAAGCCACAATTCTGGCAGATAAAGCTTACTTTAATCTTCATGTTAGAAACCTACCCCGATGCCGAAAAACCCCTCTCTTCTGGCAGCCAGGGTGAAATCATCTACTCCTGCAAGAAAATAAAAATACCTGGAGGGCGCATACTTTGTCCACAATCTTAAATGTGGACGCGGCTGCCGATTAAAATCAAAAGCTTCAAAACTAACAGTCAACCGGTCATCCAATGCATAGCAATCGATTCCCCCCCCAATTTGGGACTCAAAAATGCCTGCCCTTGGAGTAAAAGCCCCAAAACGCAGCCCCCCTTGGACAGAATAAGTAAATTTCTCAAGCGAAGGATCATGAATGATTTGGGCTAAAAACCAATTTCTTGGCGTTGGCCATAAGCTTAAACTTATATAACTTTTCACTAAATCGCTTTTGCCATAATAATGGAATTGCAATCCGCTATGCAACTGAAATGATGAAAAAGGTCCAATTACGCGTTTAAGCTCATTCATGGTCTTTTCTGCTTCTTCATACAGGTCTGGTTCCTGAATTAGCTTGCCTACTGTACCTTCTCCTTTGTTAATTTTTTCCAATGATTGATTCACAAGCTCTAAAGACTCCTCAATTTTAGCGATTAAGTCTTTGGTGTTTTGTATATTCAGTCTTACATCTGCCCGGTTTTCATCCAATATATTATTCAAATTAGCAATCAACTCATCAAGATTTTTGGATGTATTCACTATTTCTTTTTCAAATTTATCAATAATTTCAGACGAATTCTTTATACTTTTATCCAAATCCTCCCGATTTTCGGCAAGAAAATTCCTGAGTTCTGCTACAAATATAGATAAATTCTCGACTGTATTTTTTATGTTCTCCCTTGATTCCTCTTCTCCGATTATATCCCTCAGCATACCCCCGATCTTTTTAAACTCCTCGGCAATTGACATCGCCTGAGTTCCAAGTTGGTCAAGACTCACAGGTGGAAGGCCCTCGATTGTGTCTTCTGGCTGGCAGTAAACAGGCATTTCGCCAGGCAATATTTCAATATACTTTTCGCCCAAAAGGCCCAATGATGCCAATGTAGCTTTAGCATCTTTACAAATCCTCACGCCTTTATTAATTTCCATGATTACTTCTGCCGTGTTTCCTTTTAATCCAATATCCTTGACGAAGCCAATCTTTACACCTGCCATCCTTACCACAGTGCTTTTTTCCAATCCAGCCACAGAATCAAAGCACACATGAATGTAATAACCTGGTTTCTTAAAAAAGGTTCCCAGGTCTCCTATCAAAAATATTAATACGACCAGAATCAAACAGGCAATTCCCAAGAAAAACCCTATTTTCACTTCTCGCTTCATTGTTGTTTCCTCATTTATACCCTTGCTTTTTTTACCATTCAAACATTCTCAATGGCCATTATTAAAAGTCATTCATAATAAAAATGCAGTTATTCTTTCTACCAATTTTCAATTGGCCCTTCTGCACTGCCGTGAATAAATTGCTGCACAATTTGGTTGTTTGATTTCTTGATGGCTTCAGGAGTACCAGTTTCTATGATTTTCCCTTGATAAAGCATTGCAATCCTGTCTGCAACCTTATAGGAACTCACCATATCATGTGTTATTACAATAGAGGTAACATTTATTTCTTTTTTCATCCTTATGATTAACTCATTGATTGCATCTGCTCTTATAGGGTCGATTCCTGTGGAAGGTTCGTCATAAAGGATGATTTCAGGTCCATAGGATATAGCACGAGCCAGGCCCACTCTTTTCTTCATGCCTCCGCTAAGTTCATGTGGCAGGAGGTTTTCTATCCCTCTTAGTCCAACCATTGCTAAACTTTCCGCGACTCTTTTCCGAATTTCTTTTTGAGACATCTTAGAATAACGTTCTAATCCAAAACTCACATTTTGAGCCACAGTCATTGAATCAAAAAGTGCAGCGCTTTGAAAAATCATACCGAACTTTCGTCTTGCCTTATAAAGCTCATCTTCTCGAAGTTGTGTGATATCAATTCCATCAACAATGATTTTTCCTTTGTCAGGTTTTATCAGTCCGATTAAATGTTTGATTAAAACACTCTTCCCTGAGCCGCTCTGGCCAATAATGACGAGAGTCTCTCCTTTCTTTACATCCAAGGAAACCCCTTGAAGAACTTTGTTAGAGCCAAAGGATTTGTGTAGATCGATTATTTGAATCATCCGCCTAAAGATGCAGGAAGTGCTTTGCTAAGGAAAAAGTTCAAAATCAAAATCATGATGTTAGCAATAACAACTGCCCGGGTAGTAGCCCTCCCAACTCCTGCCGCACCTCCTTCTGCCTTCAATCCCTGCCAACAACCGATAATTGCTATCACAATACCAAAAATCGCCGCTTTGATAAGTCCAGTGGTTATGTCCCATAATTCAAAATATAGCAACGTGTTTTTTATGTAAATGACTTTGTTTACACCCATTACTACAACATTATAAAAAAAGCCTCCAATCATGCCAATTACATCCCCATAAAGAGTGAGGCAAGGAAGCACAAGAAAAGCAGCCACCATTCTTGGGACAACAAGATACTTGTTGGGATCAGCGCCTAAGCTGAAAAGAGCGTCGATTTGTTCCGTGATTTTCATTGTGCCTATCTCAGCTGCAATCGCTGATCCCACCCTTCCTGAAACCATTAGACCTACGAGAAGGGGGATTAGTTCTTTAGACAGCCCTAAAGAAATAATAGGGCCGCCATACGCTTCTGACCCAGGTCCAACATACCTGTGGAATCCAATATAAGTCTGGAGACCGAATACAAGGCCGCCAAATGCAGCAGTCATGGACACAACGGGCAAAGACCGAACCCCTATTTCCTCTACCTGCTGCAAGAATATATCTTTTTCCAAGGGCTTCTTAAAAATGTTTTTAATTGTTCTTGAAAAAAGGAGACCAACTTCACCCATCCCCTGAAAAAAGTCATAAAAAAGCAATGGAACTTTTTGATATCTCATACTAAGACTCATAGTCTCGAAATTCCATATCTGCAAACCTGGCGAATTCTTTTATAAAGGCAAGTTTCAACTTTCCTGTAGGTCCATTTCTTTGCTTGGCCACATGGATTTCAGCAATTCCCATTATTGTCTCCTCGTCCGGACGATAAAATTCCGGGCGGTAGATAAAGATAACAACATCTGCATCCTGCTCGATTGCCCCTGACTCTCGTAAATCTGATAGTTGAGGAATAGGTTCCTTGCGGCCTTTTTCTGGAGCCCGGCTTAGCTGAGAAATCCCTACAACCGGGATTTGAAGTTCTTTAGCAAGTTCTTTTAAAGAGCGAGAGATGTATGAAATTTCTTGTGTTCTGTTCTCAAATCTCCCCCCTGGGCGCATAAGCTGCATATAATCAAGAAACAATATATCCAAATGCTGTTCCATTTTCAGGCGCCTTGCCTTGGCTTTCATCTCTATAATCGATAAACCAGGCGTCTCATCTATAAAGATTTTTGCATCAGCAAGCACTTCAGCCCCAAGCTTGAGCCTCTCAAATTCCTGGTCTCCCACAAACCCTGTGCGAACCTTCTTGATGTCCACCTGCGCCTCTGAACAGAGAAGTCGGATTGCAACCTGTTCTTTAGCCATCTCAATTGAGAAAAAACCGGTTGAATAATCCGTCTTAACACCAAGATGCTGTGAAATATTTAAGCAGAAAGCTGTTTTCCCCATAGATGGCCTTCCCGCAACAACTATAAATTCCGAACTGTGAAAGCCTGAAGTCAGGGCATCCAAATCTCGGAAACCCGCGGGAATGCCTGTTACGACCTCCTTTCGTTCCCGTAAAACACGGATCGTTTCTATCGCCTGAGGAGTTAGGCTTCCTATAGGAATAAAACCCGGTTTAATCCTTTGCTCCGCCACCTCTATGATTGATGACTGCGCTTCATCTAACAATTGATCAGCATCCTCTTTCTGTTCATAACTTGAGGAAATGATCTTTGCTGAAGAAAGAATTAACCGCCTCAAAAGAGCTTTTTCTTTGATGATGTGGGCGTAATATTCAACGTTTAAGCTCTTGGGAATTCCATCCAAAAGAGAAGAGACATACGATGCCCCACCTACTTCTTCGAGGCAGCCAGCTCTTTGAAGCTCCTCGCTCAACGAAAGCAAGTCAATAGTAAGCCCCTTGTCAACTAAATAAATCATCTTTTCGAGGATTGTTCTGTTTGCCTGTTTATAAAAATCTTCTGGAGAGATAACAGAAAGTACAATATTGATGTTTTGATTGTTGACGAGAATACCCCCTAATACAGTTTTTTCTGCTTCAAGGCTATGTGGAGGCGTTTTTTTCAAGAACATTAAATCTAGATCCATTGAACCCTCCCTATTTCCTGATTAGTTTCCAGCGTCTTTTTTATTCTCCTCATCAGAAGATTTTTCTTCTTTCATCTCTTGGTTTTTTGCCTCTTTCTCTTCCTTTTGCTTAACGCCTTCTGCAATCACCTCAACTTTTATTTCTGCGCGTTCTTCATGAAACACCTTAACAGGTATTACGTAATTTCCCAGCTTTCTTATGGGCTCGTCAAGCAATATT
>DAOUSP010000101.1 GCA_030627155.1 Candidatus Aminicenantota bacterium | reverse complement strand
GCAAGGAAATAAAGCAGGCTGCCTTGTGATGTATGACTCATGATGTTTCAGAAAGCTTTCGTTTAATTTTAAAAGATTTATTGGAAAAATTAGGATTTCAAAATGTCAGTGAAAAAATTTAAGGAATATCTTCTTGATTCTATGCTCAATATATTATGGAAACAGTGGTCTTCATATGGGATTTATTCTAATGTAGAGCCAGTAAAAAATTTTTTAATTGACCCCGAGTCTCTTCTCTGTGCAACTTGTTGCTTTGGCCGTTATGAGCAGAGACTCTTTGACGAAGTTATTAGCTGGCTAAGTGAAAATGGGAATTTGTTGAATATTGACCGTTTAAAAAATATTTTAAGGTTATTTGATAAATCAGAGACAAACATGCTTGGAGCAATTGCTGAATATCTTGTCCAAAAAGAGCAGAAAAGAAAATGGGATAGAGTTGTTCATTTTTGCAAAAAAAAGAAAAGTGAAGAAGGGATACAAGATCTTTTTATGAGTAAAAATTATTTGCCAATTCCAATATTAGGGAAATTCGACCCGATTTTTTTGAGATGGGGTTTTAAAAGGGAAGAGGTTAAACTTCGCAAAAGAATTCAAAAAATTGATTTTGAAAAACCATGCAATCTTTTATTGAAAATGAGATCCTTTTTTGGCGTAAACGCGCGAGCTGATATTTGCGTTTTCTTATTATTTTCAGGAGGTGACAATTCTCTTCAAATTTCTCAAAAAATTCATTTTAATCAGCGTAATGTTTATCAGGTGCTCAATGATTTGCATAGATCAGGGCTTGTTGAGAAGAGAAGTATTGGGAAGAGAAGTCTGTACGCTATCGATCATGATAATTGGTTCCGCTTTTTCACAGTTGAATATAAAATTAAATACATTATGTGGGCTAAAGTTTTTTCAGGATTATCTTTCCTTTATAAAGAGATGATTAATAAACCAGAAATATTTGAAGATACTTACCTTGCTTCATCTGAATTTAGAAAAATATCAGAAAAATTCATTCCGGAAATAGAAACTACAAGATTGAAAGTTCAATCAAAACATCTGGAAAAGTTAACTGGAGATTTATTTGCTTCAGGATTTATTAATTATGTGAAGGATATTTTGCAACAGTTAATAGGTGATGTTAATTAACTTTAGATAATTCTTTTTAAACAGGCTCAAACCTAACCAAAAAATCAGGAGTTTTGCTACCCCTTTTTGTTTTGAGATGGTAGAAATTCAAATAATTTAGTTTCATCATCTCTGCAAAAAAATCTTCCCTAAGGCCTCCTTTAGCAAATTCATATTCTTGATAGAACAAACGCAGGGGAAGATATATAAAAATTTGAAAATAAAATAGATTTGGATTAAATTATAGAAAACAAATGGGAATCTAAACGAAAAAATGGAAAGAGAGTATATTCATTCGAGGGTAAAATCTTTGGTTCAGAAATTTGAAGCAAACAAATACCACTATCTATCAAAAAATTATCTGGAAGAAGAAGTAAAAATTGACTTCATTAATCCCTTATTCGAAGCTCTTGGATGGGATGTACGAAACACTAAAGGACTTTCTCCATATGAAAGGGAAGTTGTAGTCGAAAAAGGCGAGACGCTCGGAAGACCAGATTACAACTTTAGAATCGACGGCCAAACAAAATTCTTTGTCGAAGCCAAAGCACCGCATGAGCCCTTACACAAAATCAACCATGTTCTTCAAGCCAAGTCCTATGCATGGAACACCAAGAATGTCTTTATAGTCCTCCTGACTGACTTCGAAGAATTCCGCCTATTTGATGCCACAATAAAGCCAGACCCAAAAAATCTTGACCAGGGACTCATCTTTGAACTTACGTATGACCAGTATCTGGATAATATCGATAAATTGATGCTTCTCTCCAAAGAAGAAGTTGAAAAGGGCTCTCTTGATAAATTAATCCTTAAAGATGCGAAAAGCAAAAAACTGAGAATTCCGGTCGACAAAGCATTTCTTGCAGACCTTTCTCAGTGGAGAGAGGAACTTGCAAAGGATATTTATAAAAGAAACATAAAAGAACTGGAAAATAGATCAGATGAGAAGAGAGTAAAAATCCAGGTGAAAATATTAAACGAAGCAGTTCAGAAAATTTTGGACAGGCTCATATTCATCCGCATAGCCGAAGACAGAAAAATCATAGAGCCAAAGTCTTTACTGGATCAAGTTGAGTGGTGGAAAGCAGGAGGCAAAAGACGGGACTTGCATAGAAGGCTAACAAACTGCTTTATGGGATGGAATCAGGATTTTAACGGTGAAATCTTAAAACCAGGTCCCTGTGATGTCTTAGATACAGATTCTAACCTTCTAGCCAAGATAATTGATGGTTTGTATTTTCCTAAATGTCCATACCTTTTTGATGTCATAGGTGCTGAGCTCCTTGGTTCTATTTATGAAAGATATTTAGGAAAAACCATAAGAGTTACTCCTAAGAGAGTAAAAATAGAAGAAAAACCAGAGGTAAGAAAAGCTGGCGGGGTTTATTATACTCCGCAATACATCGTTGATTATATTGTTAAAAATACTGTATGCAAAATTATCAAAGGGAAAACTCCAAAAAGAATTAAAAAAATTAAGATCTTAGATCCTGCATGCGGTTCAGGTTCCTTCCTTCTGACTGCATTTCAAACATTAATCGATTATCATCTGGACTACTACGAAAAGCACCCTGAAGAATCAGGACAGGGCACTTTGTTTCCTGATGTGATAGTCGATTATGATGGGACAAAAAGACTATCGATCGAGAAAAAAGCACAAATCTTAAGAAACAATATTTACGGAGTAGATATCGATCCACAAGCCGTAGAGATTGCAATGATGAGTCTTTATTTAAAGTGTCTCGAAGGCGAAAAAGACCTGCCTCGGAAGAAAGAGCTTTTGCCTTCTTTAGCTAAAAATATAAGATGCGGCAACTCACTGATATCTTATGATATTTTTGACCAACTGACTTTATTCGATGAAGAAGAAAAAGAACGTATTAATCCCTTTGACTGGCATTCCAAATCCACCGGGTTTGGCGAAATAATGGAGAGGGGCGGATTCGATGTTGTTATCGGCAATCCGCCGTATGTCAGGCAGGAAATACTAGGTGAAAAATTTAAATTGTATGCAAAATCAAAATTTAAAACTTTTGCAAGTGCCGCTGATTTATATGTTTATTTTATTGAACAATCACACAGAATATTGAAGAAAGATGGTCTATACGGAATTATTTGCTCTAATAAATTCATTCGCTCTAACTATGGTAAATCTTTAAGAAAATTCATTGAAACGAAAGTATCTTTATTAGCTTTAGTTGATTTTGGAGAACTTCAAGTTTTTCATAAGACAGGAACATTCCCAGCTATCATCCTTACCCAAAATAAAACAACAAAATTACAGAAGTTTACATATGCTCCTATAAAAAGGCTCGATTTTCAATCATTAGAAAATGAAGTGAAAATAATTGGAAAGAAACTCAATAATCGTTCAATTGCTGGAGATAAGTGGTCATTAGCCTCAATTGAAGAAATCAAGATATTTGAAAAAATGAAAAGTGTAAGTAAGACGCTTGGTGCGTATGTGAATGGTAAAATCTTCTACGGAGTAAAAACAGGCTTAAATAAAGCATTCGTAATAGACAACAAAACAAAAGATGAATTAATAAAAAAAGATCTATAGGGCTTCACAAAAATAGTTTTTAGGCAAAATTCGGCAGAAACGACTTCACGAATCTTATTTTATCATCATAACCCAACTGATGAGCCATCAGAGCCACTAACAACACCGTGATATGGGCAATTGTACAGTGATTTTCTGTGGCTTGTAAACCGATAACAGACGGCTTTTGCATTGTTATAGCGAGAAGACGCGAAAAAACTCTTTCCACTGATGTTCGCAGATTGTACTTTTTCTTAAATCTGATACTTCCGTAATCGATTCTATCTCTGACATTGGGAGTCAGCCGTATCAAGTAATTGCAGCCCTTTTGAGAGAAGAACTTGGGATGATATGCAGGACAGATGAGGTAGAGGCCTTGATATTTTTTACCATAATAAAGAGGGCAGCAGTATTGAAGATACGTTTTTCCCTTGACGGTCATCTTCCCTTTTCTGTGCATCTCTAAATCAGCAGCACAGAGGACTGTGTCCTTTTTGATTCTAAATTCTTCATTCTTTTTCCTTCTGGGATTCCTGGGGATGATGGGTGTAGCTTTCATTTCATTTAAAATATGAGAGAGGATCTCTTCTGTATCATAGTTGGCATCACCAATCACGTATTTGACGGGAAGACTAAAGCAATTCATCAACTCCATGAGCAAAGGAACAGCTTGCTTTTTTTCGTCTTTATCTGCCGGTAAGGTGCATTCATGGATGGGAAGTTCAGAAGTGGTATCGTTAAGAATATGGTTACGGTATCCCCAGAAGAAAACGATTTTCTTTTTAAAGGGTTGAGGATAGTGGATTTTGATTCCCAACCTTGCATCTGGATCTCCCGGAGGTCTGTGGTTTTTATCGAACCTTGTTTTAACTGAAGTTTTGAGATTGTTTTCCCTGACATTGGCTTCTATGGGACAAGAATCGATGGAAATGCTTTCACCCGTGATGACTTTTTCCTCAATAAGTTGATGGACAAGAAAAAGTCGGATAACTTGAAGCTCCTCATTATGTGAGGATCGAAGAAAATGAGAGAATCGTTCAACAGAGGGAGGAGCTTCCCATGCGGGAAAGCCTAACGTCTCTGCTATGATAGGATTATTCTTTAATTCAAAAGCCAGCTCTGAAAGTGAAGGAAGACCGCGGAGATTTCTGTAAATGAGAGCTTTAAGAAGTGATTCTTTACTAAACGGAGGTCTCCCTCTTCTTGGAGGATCTTGAGGGAAAACGAGAAGATTTGAAAAGAGCTTTTCATAATGAATCTGAGGAGAGAGGTCTTGTGGTTTGAATAAATATGGATGCTTCATGATACCCTCGATTTTTGTGAAGGTCGTGATAAAATGGACGAAATGAGAGTATCAAAATCACAGAGTTTAGGATAGTTAACTTCTTCATATTAAAAGAGATTATAGCTAAAGAAAAGAGGTGCTTCACGAAATTCTATTTTCCTAAACCGCCGATTTTTTGGGCTAAAAAACACGTCAAAATTGCCTGTTTCTGGAAAATTCCCTTCTGTAACTTATTGATTATTAATGAGATAGAGCGGTTTAGGAAATCGTGAAATTGACATCTTCTAAGTTATTGATATACAATGAGTTAGAATTCCGTGAAGGTCTATAAAGATAAAAGTAAAGATAGTGGGGGATAAAGATAAAGGGGACGGACCGTCAGGAATTATTAAT
>DAOUSP010000039.1 GCA_030627155.1 Candidatus Aminicenantota bacterium | reverse complement strand
TTCCCCTCATCGTTGCCAAGACCCTCCACGGTCTACAATGGGCTTCGGATGGAGAGGGAACCGTCGCCGTACTTCTCAATTAGGTCAGATGTTTCCCTCATCACGGAAATAGAGATGCTTACCCTCTGCTGCAAGCTTCTGGAAAATAAAGGAAGCTGTGACGTTATTTATGGGAAAAGGTGATTTCCCAATCTCCTCCTTCATATACAGTGATTTTGAATATATCTTTCTCAGTACTGCAAAGGAAGACTTCCGCGCTTTGCCCTGTTTTATTATCAATGGTTCTTTTCCTTGAGAGAATTTTTTCGATTTTAAATTCTCTGTTTCCAACAATAACTGACCTGGGGACTTCTTTTCCCTTATATCCTTCATAAAATCGGACATCGAATTTTAACTCTTTCTTGTTCAAAAAATTCCCCTTTAAATACCCAATTATTATAACAGTTTACTTAAAAAAAGCATAAGCCATGTTTATCGGAACACTCTAACCTCTTATATTAGACGTCATCATTCGAATCATCGTATAATAATTATGTTATGAGTTTAGAGTTTATCAGCAAAACAGATGAATTCAAGCGCTTTCTAAATGCTATAGCCACTAAAGAGAGAGGGTTAGTAGCCACAGGTCTTATTGATGCCAGCAAGTCATATTTCCTCAGTGCTTTTTCAATGGCTGTGAAAAAACAAGTGGTCTTTATTAGACCAATTGCCTCAGAGCTATTCTTATTCAATAAACAGTGCCGGTTTTTCCTGTCTCAACTATCATCTGATATTAAGGCTCAGTTTCTCCCCCCTCTATCTGAAAATCCGTATCAAGACTATTGGCCTTCTTTAGAGGCGGTATCTTCGAGGATGAGTTTTTTCTATTCATTACTAAAACAACCTCCTGAACTTACGATTACAAATCTCCTCGGCCTTCTAAAACCTTTTCCAGAGATTTCCAATTTGAAACAGATGTTCTTAACCATTGAGAAAGGAGAAACGTTAGGGCGAGACCGCCTTATTTCTCTTTTAAACGAGCATGGCTATGTAAGGGAAGATATTGTCAATTCTCCAGGAGAATATGCTTTGCGTGGAGGAATTGTGGATGTCTGGTCTCCATGGGGGAAGAATCCTTTCCGTATTGAATTCAGTGGTGACGATGTCCTCTCGCTGAGAGAGTTTATTCCGTCATCCCAGCGTTCTGTCCTGCATAGGGAACATGTTCTTATACCATCGCTAAGGGAATTCCCCAGCCAAGTATCATTTTTTGACAAATGGGGAGAATTGGCGATTAGAAAGGGAGGAACGCATTTTCTGGATGATATAAGAAAAAAACTGGATGCCTTGAAAACAGGAGAAATGTTCCCTTCTTTTTCCTACCTCTCTATTCTTAACAAGAAACATTTTGTCAGTTTTCGTCAGTATTTTAAAGATTGTATCTTTGTTATCGACGAATTTGACGAAGTCAAGAAGGAATGGGCACAGGTTATAGAAGGATTTCAAGAGCAATTGAATGACCTTCAAAAGCAAGGAAACTTTTCTCTCCCTCCAGGGGATATATACTACCTTGATGCTTGGGAATACATCAAAAAGCATGCTATTCGATGGCAAGAATTTGTACCTCCAAGGGCAAAAAAAACATACCATTTTCCCTTCCAATCTGTGCCAAGCTTTAAAAATAAAATCCCATTTTTCTTGGAATATTTGAAGAAGAACCAAGGAGAAAGAAAACAGTGTTTCCTTTTTCTCTCAAGCGAACGCATACGCCAAAGACTTGCAGACATTTTATCTCAACATCAAATTCGATTCATAGTGTCAAATAGCCCTTTGGTTTTTCCTAAGGACTTTGCTGTTGTGCTTTTGACAGGAGATCTCCCCCGGGGATTCTGCTTTCCATTAGAGAGGTTAATATTTTTCTCCGAGAAAGACATCTTTACAGATGAAGGGATTCTTGTTCACCGGCCTCGTGCGAAGCCTTTTGTTTCTTTTTTCCAGGATTTAAAGGCTGGAGATTATGTTGTTCATACGGATTATGGGATAGGCCTTTTCAAAGGGCTTGTGAAAATGGATATCGATAACAAAAACCAAGAATTTATTCAGATTCTTTATAAAGATGAGGACAAGCTATTTGTCCCTGTTGAGGACCTTAATTTAGTCCAGAAATACACACAATTAGGGTCAGTTACTCCAGTGCTTACAAAGCTTGGGACTCCAACCTGGGAGCGAATAAAGTTGCGGACAAAGAAAGCTATTGAGGAATTAGCTAAAGAGCTCTTGCAGTTGTATGCCCAGAGGAAAGCCGTTCTTGGCCATAGTTTCAGTGCTGAAGGAACGTGGCAGTCTGATTTTGAAGATGCCTTTGAATACAACGAGACAGATGATCAATGGAGAGCTATAAAAGAGGTAATAAGGGATATGGAATCAAGTTCTACGATGGACCGCCTTCTCTGTGGTGATGTCGGATACGGCAAGACCGAGGTTGCGATGAGAGCGTGTTTTAAAGCTGTTATGGATGGCAAGCAAGTGGCTGTCTTATGTCCGACAACTGTCCTTGCTAGCCAGCATTTAAAAACGTTTCGAAGCCGGATGGCTTTGTTTCCCATTAGAATAGAAAGTCTTACACGGTTGCAAACCCTGGCACAGCAAAAAAAGATTGTGGAACACCTGAAAAAAGGATTGATTGACATTGTAATAGGAACCCATCGGCTCCTTTCAAAAGATGTGCAATTTAGGGACCTGGGACTATTGGTGATAGATGAAGAGCAAAGATTCGGTGTGAATCATAAAGAAAAAATAATACAGATGAAGGCAAACATAGATGTGCTTACAATGACAGCCACACCTATTCCCAGAACTTTGAATCTTTCGCTATCTGGATTGAGAGACATCAGTCTCATTGAAACTCCTCCTAAAGACCGGCTGGCCATTCATACTGTTATTACCCCGTTTAGCCAGAAACTCATCATTAATGCGATTAAAAATGAATTGAGGAGAGAGGGCCAGGTCTATTTTATTCATAACAGAATAGACGACATATGGACGATTGCTGAAATGATTCAAAAATGGGTGCCTGAAGCCAAGGTGGCAGTTATCCATGGAAAAACATCAAGTTTGACTCTTGAACGTTCGATGATTGATTTTATACTACAGAAATATAATGTTCTTGTGTCAACGACAATCATTGAAAATGGTATTGATATACCTCTTGTAAATACTCTTATTGTCAATCATGCGGACCGCTTTGGCCTGGCTCAGCTTTATCAGCTGCGAGGCCGTGTGGGGCGTTCTTCACGCCAGGCAGTAGCATATTTTCTTGTTCCTTCTTTGTCCGAGCTAACGCCCCTGGCTCGCGAAAGGCTTAAAGCACTTCAGGAATTTAGCGCCCTTGGTTCGGGATTTCGTCTGGCGGCAAAAGATCTTGAAATTAGAGGGGCAGGAAATTTTCTTGGTGCTGAACAACATGGATATATGGAAGCCGTAGGCTTTGATTTTTACATGAAATTATTGGAGCAGACCATAAGAGAGCTTAAAGGTGAGAAAGTCGAAGACATCAAAACTAAGATAAACTTGAAAGCCGACATTCGAATTCCTGAAGAATATCTTCCTCAGATAAATCTGCGGCTCAATTTATATAAAAGGATTTCATCCATTGAAAAGGAAGAGGATATTGAAAAAATTAAAGAAGAAATCCAAGACCGGTACGGTCCTATTCCGCATGGGGTAAAGAACTTGCTTCGTTATGGATTAATTAAATATTGGGCTCAACGGGCGAAAGTCGCGGCTATCGACCGCGTTGGCCAAAAAATCGTCCTCAGATTTTCCCCAAGTGCTTTATCTGGCCTGAGTCAAATGACCAAGATTATGAAGAAATATGCGGGTTCTATCACGCCTCAGGGAGTTGTGATGCTAAAACTTTCCTTAAGAGGGGAAACTGAAATCCTGGATGAAACAATATTCATCTTGAAGGAGTTATCACTTGTGTAATATAATGGATTGAATTTTAAAAAGATGAAGTTTCTAAAGAGAAAATCTTTTCCAGCTATTTTTTTTACATCACTTATATGCTTGTTTATGGTTATGGACTGCCGAAGAGAACAAGCTAAAGAGGAAACGCCTTCTTTTGTTATTCAGGATCCAGAAAAGCAAAATCTGATTATCCTGAAAATTCAAGATTCTTTTTACTTTAATTCTGATTTTGAAAAACATGTCCGTCGTATCGTCGGAGAAGATGTCGGCTCGTTAACACTTGATTCCTTGAGTCGCCTGGCTGACAATTTTATTGAGGAAAAGCTTTTTTTAGAGGCCGCACGCAATCAAAAAATATCGATTTCATTGGAAGAGCAAAAAGAATATTTGACGAAGCTTTTAAATAGCTCCTGGCCAAAAGGGAAGAATATTTGGGAAGATGAAATTGAAGTACAGAGCCTTATAGAAGGACTGCTTGTTGAAAAATACATCTACAATCTTTTGAAAGATATAGAAGTAAAAAAGGAAGAAATTCAGGAATATTATGATCTTCATAAAAGGGATTTCTTGAAGCCAGTAAGGGTAAAAGTCAGCCAGATATTGGTCAAGACAGAAGAGGAAGCTATTGAAGTGTTAGAAAAGCTGAAGAATGCCGAGGAAGAAACCTTCAGGGAATTGGCCAGAACAAAATCTATTGGGGCAGAGTCTTCAAAGGGAGGAGAGGTTGGGGTCTTTGAAATGGGGCAGTTGCCTTTTGAAATAGAAAAAGTTGTTTTTTCTTTGAAAGAAGGAGAAATAAGCCCAGTCGTGGAGTCTTCTTATGGATACCACATTTTCAGGCTTGATAAGAGATATGAACCAGAGCTTGTTTCAGAGGAAGACGCTACTGCTGAGATTCAAGTGAAACTGCTTGACCAGAAAATCAAAAATTTTGTGTCAAAACATTTAAGTGAGCTAAAAAACCAAATGGAATGGAGCTTCCATCCAGAAAATTTATCCTTTCCATATCAGAGGAATACTAATGACTAAAAAAACAATATTATTCGTGTGGCTTTTGATTTTCTTTGCCTTTACATGGCTTGGAGGAAAAGAAATTGTTGAAGCTATTGTAGCTATCGTGAACGAGGATATTATTACTATTTCGGACTATAAAATGCAGCATGATTCGCTTTATCAAATGTTGAGAGAACAAATCCAAGGCGAAGAGTTTGAGAAGCAGTATAATCGATTGAGTAAAGAACTATTGAATACGATGATTACAGAACTTTTGCTTTTTCAGGAAGCCAAGAAACTAAGTGTGGATGTGAGCGAGCAGATTAAGCTCACCATAGAAAATATTAAGAAAGAAAACAACATCGAAACAGACCAAGAGTTAATGCGGATTATGCAGCAGCAAGGCATTGATTTTGAAGTCTGGAAGAAAAATATGGAAGAAACTTTTTTGAAACAGCAGGTATTATTTGCGGAAGTTGACAGGGGAATTGTGATTGATGATGCGGAAATTGTGAATTATTATAAACAGCACAACGATGAATTCACTGAGCCCCCTGAATATCGATTAAGTGCGATTTATCTCATTTCCGAGGGAGTGAATGATAGTGAAATTCAAGAGAGAAAGAACGAAGTTGAAAGACAGATTGC
Organism: Candidatus Aminicenantota bacterium; assembly: GCA_030627155.1. GTDB lineage: Bacteria > Acidobacteriota > Aminicenantia > Aminicenantales > Aminicenantaceae > Kmv29. The sequence continues at coordinate 3,788 of DAOUSP010000039.1, read as the reverse complement.
TGAAGGAAATGATTTCGGGTCCCTGGCAAGCCAATACTCTGATGGACCCGAAAAAGAAACTCAAGGGGATCTAGGAACCTTTAAGAAGGGAGAACTTGAGATGAGTTTGGAACAGGAAGTGGAAAAGCTAAAGATTGGAGAAGTAAGCCCTTGGTTGAAGGTAAAAGGTGGGTGGTACATGTTGAAGCTCGAAGCCAAGAAGGAGAGCCGCCTGAAAACTTTTGAAGAGGTCCGAAAAGAGATAGAAGAGAAGCTGTTTGAGGAGAAAAGGAGAAATAAGTATGAGGAATTTTTAAAGAAGCTCAAAGAGCGAAGCTACATTAAGATTCTAATCCCTAATCCTCTTGAATTGATTCAATAATCCTCTCGATTAACCGCAAAGGGTGCTCTTGTCAGCAAGAGCTTATTATATCCATTATTTCAGGGGAAATACAAATTTCAAGCTTTCATTTAAGGGATAAAAATAGGAAATTATTTTTTTTGTTCCTCAGTTTTGCCCACTGGTTCAGGCTCTTTAAAGTCGATTTTCCTGGATACTTCCCATTCTCCAAGCAAAATGTATTGAGACCCTTTTGATTGGGCAAAGAGCTTGACATCGACAACTTTCCATTGTGGATTGTTTTCAAATGACGACAAATATTTTCCTTCAACGCCATAATTGCTTTTTAGGAGAATAGGTTCGCTTATTTCTCCAGGCATAATAGGTTCTCCTCTTATAGCAGCAAGAAAGCAGTCTCCAAGATTTTCATAGTCGTCTTTGAACCGGAAATTCGCATTAAAATTTATATAGTGAATAGGCTTATCTGAGACGTTTTTTATTCTAAAAGAAATAGCAGGAACAAGAATTAGCCTTGGAGGCCAGGGTTGATAATATTTTTCAACCCATTTTGTTTCTATATCCAGGACTTCAAATGAGGCCTTGAGCTCATCAGCTGTTACGGTTTTCCATAATCCTAATTTTTGGAAAATAATGGCAACAACAAGGATGATTATGATAAATACTATAATTAATGGCCACTTTTTCATTTTTTTCCTCCTGTTTCCATATTTAAATATAATAAAAAGAAAAAAATTATGCAAATTTTAATTGAGGCCTAAAAACTTATATCATGGAACAACAGAAGCGACACCTATTCTTCTTGGGAAGTAGGTGGGCTCTATTGTACAACTTGAGAAGCATAGACTGCTTCGCAGTTGTATCTTTCTAAAAGATGTAAATTGTTTTTTAGAACACTCAATGTTTCATCAAGAGGATGGCCAATCCCTACTGCTGCTCCAGTTTTCTGCGCCAATTGAAAAAGCTCTATTAGTTTGGCTCGAATGCTGTCTTTGTTGACTTCACTGTCAAGAAATACATGCCTGTATGTAGAAGGAATTTTTAATGATTGTGCAAGATTATATGCAACAGAATGGTTTGTTGTGCGGCTATCTATAAAGAAAAGATTTTTCTTCTTTATGCATTCCAATATAATCCGCATGAGCGTCTCATTAGCCGTTATCTTGGAACCCATATGGTTATTCACTCCATGGATATATGGGACTTGCTGGATGCTTTGCTCAACGATTTGGATTATTTCATCTTGCTTCATTTTGGAATGGATTATTCCCTCCATATGGTTGTTTTCCTCTGTATTGTTGACGGATTCCATCGGAAGATGAAGTAAAACTTCAAGATTATTTTGGTGTGCAATATATGCAGTTTCCTTTGCCAAAGGACTATATGGAAGGATGGCTATAGTTAGCGGCTTTTCAAGAGAACACAACTCATTGATGGCTCTGAGATTGTATCCCATATCATCGATGATTATTGAGACTTTATTTTTGGCTTTATAAGAAATAACCGTTTCTTTAGGGTAGATGGGAACTTTCTGGCAGGAGAAAAGGATGGAAAGATTCTGTTCTTTTTCTCCGCGAACAGTCCATAGATTGTATATTTTTTTTTCGTCTTGTTCCTGTTCTTTATGGCGGACAGTAGCATTTGCCTTCTCAAGGCTCATTTCGAGAAGAGGAGCCAGTTGTTGATACTGCTTGAGTGGAAGTTCCAGCATCACATGGTGTATGTTCCGGTCATCTATGTAATGAGTTATAGCATCAGGCGAAACACCGAACTCCAAGATCTGGCTCAAAACAAGGTGGTTCAGGTCTTTTTCTTCTATTTTTTCTTTTTCCCTGTGTGAAATGCCAGAGAATATATATGAATGCTCTCCATTTTTCCATTGGATATAATCCAATCCAATAAAGGAAAGAATGGCCAGAGTTGATAAATAAATATAAAGATATCGTGAAAACTTTTGGAAATCAGACCCTTTTGGCGACCAGCTCAACCGCATGAATCACTTTTTTTGGAGGATTTCATAAGTTTTTTTGAGGAAGTCACTTGAGCTTTGATCTTCCTTTTTTAACTTTATATCCGGGATAAGACCCTTTTGCCATAATTTTTCTTCAAGGCTCAAGTGAAAGACTGCCGATGTTAAAACTAAGCCAGTCCCGTCATCTAAAGTAAAAAATTGCTGCTTAGCCACAAGGCCGAGTGTTGGGGAACCGATGACCGTAGCATTTCTGTGTTTTTTTAGAACGGCAGAGACGACTTCAGCCGGTCCGATAGTAGCTTGATTGACCCAGATTATCAATGGAAGCGTTGGGATGTCGGCTGGCTCAAGGCAAGATAAAAATTCTTTGAACTTTCCCTTCTTTTCGAAATATCCAATCTTTTCTTTTTTTAAAAAATAATTTATGAATCGTCGTGCTTCTTCAATGTCTCCTTCATGACAGTCCCTTAAATCCAAAATTAAGGGGGCTGTTTGTTTTTTTAACTGCGGGATAACATGTTTTTTCAATTCTGTTGTTAAGGTCGAATAAAAGTTATGGATTTTTAATATTCCGCTTGTGTTTTTGGCTTCATTGAAATCGAATGGCTTGGTATGGACTTGTGTGCGGGGAATAGTTAACACCTCGTTCTTATTAGCCCGGACGATTTCGATTCTAATTGGATGTGATTCTTTATCTTTAAGATATAGGTTTGCTTCGAGCATGCTCATCATCAAAGTTGGTTGGCCGTCAACAGTGCTGATTAGTTCGCCAAGTTTAACGCCTTCTTTTTCGGCAGGGGAGTTTTCCTTGATGCCTATTACCATAGGGAAAGAGCCATATCTTTTATAAAGAATAATGCCGATGTCCTTGAGGTCTTTATCTTTTCTTTGATTGTATTTAATCAGATTCTCTTTATCGAGGTAACTTGAAAGGACATCAAGGGAGTCAGCGATTCCTTTGAATGCTCCATCCATTGTCTTTTGTGGGTTTGGCTCTTCTACATAGTCATCCCGTATAAGCCGTATGACTGTTCCGAGAATTTTAAATGTTTTATTTTGGGATGCACTTATGGAAACCCCACGTAAAAATGTTCTATCAAGAAAAAAGAAGACAGAAAGAGTCAGAAGTATGGTTAAGAGAATAATTCTTATTTTTTTTTGTGACATTTTTCCAAACAATTAACCTTAATTCTATCATCTTCTTCTTAGCCATTGCAAGGGGTTCAGAGGTTTTGTTTTGAAGCGGATTTCAAAATAAAGTGCTGTCCCAACAAGCAAACTGCTGTCCCCTGCAATAGCAATTGGCTGCCCGGCCTCTACAAAATCTCCTTTTTCCACAAGAAAATTAGAGCAGTGGCCATAAAGCGAATAATAGGTCATTCCATGGTCGAGGATAATCAGATTTCCGTATCCCTGGAAGTAATCACAGTAGACCACAGTGCCTGCGTGAATGGCCGTGATGAGTGAATTTTCATTGCT
>DAOUSP010000170.1 GCA_030627155.1 Candidatus Aminicenantota bacterium | reverse complement strand
TAAAAGGGCTGGCTTTGTGTTGGGCTCAGACTCTTCTTCATGCCTACAATCTCTCCATGTTCGAGTATCCTGAGTGCATCTTCAGGATCAAGCTTCACACACGCAGGAGAGACATTGTCATACCGTAAGATGAAAATCCAGCGTAAGGCCGTGCGTTTTGTATGTTTAGTGGCCCCTTCTATCCAGTAGGGGTCTAAAAGAGCATAGGATTTTTTTGAGGCCTTGTAACAGAAAGGAGAACCTCTATCAAGGCGGCAGTCATCAGCACGCAGGCATTCCTCGTTTTCACATTCTTCTTTGCGTGTGATTACGTTTTCGCATTTGCTGTGGTCATAAAGTGGGGCAAGACGGGGAAAATCTTCCACAGTGGTTGTCTGCATGAATAGTTTGCGCTCAGGAGAATCAGCAAGCGCAGTGCCTCCGGAAAACCTGGTGAATACAATGTCATTCGAATGAATCCGAAATGAATCCTCTTTAATCAGAGAAAGAAAGAGCTGTGTTTTATTTGTTCCTTTGGGGCCGATGAGGATGAGTCCATTACCAGCAATATCTGCCGACATCCCCCTTATTGCCTGCACATTAAAGAGTCTTTCTGAGACATCCATCACGAGCCCGAGTGCAAGGCTGCGTAAAGGAGCGTAGTTATCGGAATTGACTAAAATACCTGTTTTTGTTTCTGAATTATAAAAAGCGCGCGGCTCTCTGCCCGGAATGCCATCAACAGCATAAATAACTCCATGGGGTTCTAAATCCGCTTCAAGTTGAGCTGGATACCAGTTCTCCATCCAGAAGTCATATAGATGTGCTACATTCGTGCGAAGTTGGATGATGGCACCATTTATGTTTGCATTCCATTCAAAATAATTCTCATAGCTGAGGTGGCTCTCCATTTCTGTTACAAGGGCATCTCTCATAGAGACAGAAATAGTTGAGTCCACAGGAATGGATTTTTTCTGGCGTGTGAATGTGTTGTTCAGGCGAACATGTTTAACCTTCCTGGCTGTTTTTAACTGAGCAAGGGCATTTATCATCCTGTCCATTCCCTTTTCAAGATTCTCCATGGATGTTGCATAGGAAATGCGGATATAGTCATCGGCACCGAATGCATCCCCCGGCACAATTGCAAGCTTGGCCTCTTTCAGTAGATAGTAAGCCAATCCGTATGAGTTACGAATACGGAAATTATTGAATTCTTTGTCATAATAGCGGGAGAGGTTCGGGAAAAGATAAAAAGCTCCCTGGGGCTTGAAACAGGAAATGTGCGGGATGCTCTGAAGCCGCATAAGCGCATAGTTTCTACGGCGCTGGAATTCCGATGCCATTTTGGATACTTCATATTGCGGCCCTTCTAAGGCTTCCTCGCTTGCTTTCTGGGAAATCGAACAGGGATTTGAAGTAGTGTGGCTCTGAATTTTCGCCATCCCATTTATGATTTCTGCAGGGCCAGCAGCATAGCCAATTCGCCAGCCAGTCATGGAATAAGCTTTTGAGACGCCATTTATGATTATGGTTTTTTTCTTTATTTCTTCGCTTAGTGAGGCGAAGCTGAAGAAGTGAAAACCATCGAATGTGAGCTTAGAATATATTTCATCGGCGATGACAAAAATATCTTCATCTAAAATAATATCGGATAGGACCTCTAATTGGTGTTTTTGATAAGCTGCACCTGTAGGGTTTGAAGGATTATTTAAAAGGAGTGCTTTAGTTGCCGGGGTGATGGCGGATTTCAATTGTTCAGGAGTTAGCAAAAACCCATCTTCTTCCCTGGTAGGGACAATAACCGCTTTGGCTTTTGCAAGTGAGACCACATGAGGATATGTGACCCAATATGGAGAGGGGATTATGACTTCGTCTCCTTCATTGACAAGGGCCTGGACAAGATGGAATAAAGCGCTCTTTGCTCCTGTGCAGACGATGAGTTCATTTTTATCATAGGTGAGCCCATGATCTTCCTTTAATCGTTTAATTATGGCCTCTTTTAACTGTGGAATACCATCATTCTGCGTGTATTTTGTGAAATTATCTTCTATCGCCTTGACACCTGCAGTTTTGACATTGTCGGGCGTTGGAAAGTCAGGTTCTCCTACACTCAAATCTACAATGTCTATTCCCTCGGCTTTCATGGCCTTGGCTTTTGCAGTGATTTTTAGAGTGGGAGATTCACCGATTTGATTTGCTTTATCTGATATCATCATTGGATTTTTCTCGATATATATTTATTTTTCTTCTTTTGTTTCAGGAGTAAATTTTTCTTTGAAGTATTTTTTTAAATCAACTCCTGTAAGAGATTGGACTACTTCTGGCATCTGTGCTAAAACCTCTGCCACCTGAGCCGTTATCTTTGTGGCACCTGTTCCCTTGTCTCCACCAATAAGCACAATCTTATCCACTTTCGAAAGAGGCTCAGCGACAGCTTTTGCCAGTTCTGGAAGTTTGTTGAGGTACATTTCCAGGACAGCGGCCTGGTTATATTTTTCCCAGGCTTTTGCCTTTTCCAGCATGGCTTCAGCTTCGGCAATGCCCTTCTCTTTCATGCTTTCTGCGATGGCGGTTCCTTCGGCTTTCATTGCTTCTGCTTTTCCTTTGGCTTCTGCCTGGATGCGAAATTCTTCGGCCTCGGCTTCTGCCTTAATTTGATATTTTCTGGCATCTGCTGGCTTTATCACGCTGGCATTAAGTTCTTTTTCTCTTCGGCTTATTTCCAGTTCTTCGATTTTAATCGCCTGTTCTTTCTCGATGAGCTGGACTTTGGCTTCTTCTTTTTTTATTTCCTGGCTAAGACGGAACCTCTCAAGTTCATAAGAATAATCGGCCTGGGCCTTTTTCTGGTTGACCGTCACTTGGGATTCGGATTTTTTCGCTTCGTTTTCCCATTGAGCTTTGGCAATAAGCGCTTGAGCTCCTAAGCGGGCTACTTCTCCTTCCTTTTTTGCCTGCGAAGATCTGATGATGGCTTCTTTCTCGGTTTCTGCCTCAGCGATTGTGGCATCGCGTTTGGCTGCAGCGATTTGGGGTTTTCCGAGAGAGTCAAGATATCCCTGTGTATCGCTGATATCTTTAAGGGAAAACGACAGAATGGTTAATCCCATCTTGGAGAAATCATCCTGGGACATCTCTATGACTTTTCTTGAGAACTCATGTCTTCCCCGGTAAATGTCTTCTACTGTCATAGTGCCTATGACATCTCTCATTTTGCCTTCCAGGATAGTCATGGAAATATCCCGGATGCCTTCTTTCCCTAATCCTAAAAATTGTTCGGCAGCACGGCGAATTGACGGGTCAGCAGAGTCTATCTTCACTTGTGCAGTTGCATTTACTATTAAAGGGACACCAGTGTGAGTGTGAACTTCAGGGGTTTTGATATCCATTGGGATGACTTCCATTGGGAGTGTGTCAACGGTTTCGATAAACGGGAGGACAAAAGTTCCGCCTCCTAAGCGATATCTATATCCGATTTTCCTTTTTGTCCCATCAGGGTCAATGACTGTTCGTTTTCTTCCCCCTGATATAATAAGGACTTCATTTGGACCCACTTTTCGATACTGTTTTGCCACAATAAAACCAATAATAGCAAGGATAACAAGAATAATGCCGATAAAAATCAATGTGGAGAGTATTGTCATTATAACCTCCTTTAAATCAATCCTTTAATAGAAGAACAACATTTTAAGCTGTTGATGAATTATATATTATAATCGCAAGTTATGCCTTTTAAAAGCTTTTTT
>DAOUSP010000103.1 GCA_030627155.1 Candidatus Aminicenantota bacterium | reverse complement strand
TTTAGATGAGATGCAAATATCTGGAATGAGCTCTTCCAGTTTTTCAACCTTGCCATAATTTTGAGTCATTCGTAGCAGCAATTGATCAGACGGGATATTTGATATTCTTGCTCTGATATAGAATCTTTCACCTTGTTCTTTAGGAATTTTTACATAATACTCAAGCTCTAAGTGGCCCTCGTTTACACGTTGTTTGGCCCTTGGATTTTCTGTTGATATTTTGTAAAACTCAATTCCTGTTAGATTAAGAAATAAACATAATCCTACAAAAAGAAACTGTATCCTTTTGTTTTCAATATTCATTTTAAGTCTCTTTTAAGTATCCCTTAACAAAACCCTCGAATTGATTTTGACCAATTCTAAAATTGATATTTTATTAATATCTTGCAATAATATCATAGGTGATAGTGTCACTCAATATAAAGCCTGTAGATTTAATTCCATATAGCCATTCCTCCACTGTAATGCCCAAAAGCCGGAACGGAATGAGAAGAATCCATCCAATTCTCCAATTTTTATTCAGAAGAATAGTATTTTAATTGAGCTGCCTGAAAAGCAACCTTTATCCAGCCCCTGCTGGCAATGAAAAGCTGACCTATGATAAAAACAATTAAAATGTTAAATAAAGTATGGGAAGGAATCATTGAATTTAAGGCCCAAAAGATCCCGAAGAGGATTACTCCTGTAACTACCAGTAAATAGTATAATGCTAGAGTTTTGCCGAATTTCTGAAAAACAAATCTTATTATCTTCAAGAATGAAAGGAAAACAAGGCGGGAATCTTCAGTGACAATTTTAATCCGTGTGTAATCCAAAATCATTTTTATCAAAAACACAAGAAAGAGACCTATCGCTATTCTTATCCAGATAAGATAAAAAGCAACCTGTTCATTTGCACCGCTAGCAGTTAAAACGTTGCCAACAAGGTTCAGCAAGATATTGATAACAATAAAAACAATCCAAAGAATAAGGGAATAAATGGAAAGCCGGAAAAACCTCCCGAAGAATTTTCCAGCCCCTTGAAAAAAGACCTGTGCAAATCTTGGCTTTTTACTTTCGACATCACCAGATTTGTGAGAATGAGCCAGGCTAAAGAGAATTCCGCCGTATAGGAAAATTGAGACCAGAAAGTACAAGAAAATTAAAATTAGGGCAACAGAAAAAATCGTTTGAATGGTACTTCCATTATGTGCCAACAATTCAAACAAAACATTAAAGTCAAATTTTTTCAACAGGCCTTCCGCTATTTTGCTTTTCCCTAAAACATCCGCTAATAATCCAGAAAAAAGAAAATAGATGACAGAGCCAAATATAAAATTTATGAGCCATAGAATGAATATCATCTTTGGCCGTAGAGTTGCCTCCCTAATTCCTTTACTATAGCTTTTTAATACTTTCACGTCTTCCTCCTATAGTCACAATGAAACAAAAGAGAGAATACTTTGAAAATTGAACATAAGACTTAAGGCATATTTTAAAATTGATATTTTTTTTGGTTTCAGGATACGGGAATTATTAATAAAGTTGACATCAAGAACAACCTTATATTCAGGGTCTACATGAGCTGACTTAACTTTGTAAGGCTTAAAATAGACAAATCTTCTCCACCTTCCTTTTCCATCCCATTTTTCCCAAATTTCCTCGCCTTTCTCAAAGACAATTAAAATCTCTTGAGGAAAGATCAATTCCCCTTTTCTTACAACTACTACCTCATTCCTGTATATTTTTTCCTGGCTTTTTCCTTCTCTATTTTGACTTTCTTCAAATATTCCTTCAGGTTTCTTGACCAGTATAGACTTGAGATCTCCAATAGCATAATCCAATTTATCCGGGCTGTATAAAAATTGATCAAAAAACCAGCCTAGATCCCGGCCGCTAACCTCTTCTGCCACTTCAACAAAATCCTGGGTCGTAGGATGTTTGAATTTCCACCTTTCAAAATAGGTTCTCATTATTCTTGACATAACTCCATCGCCAAGATGGTTCTCTAAAGTTAAAAGCATTAATGCTGCTTTTGAATAAGTATTCATGCTATAACTTCCTCCGTTATAAAACTCCCAGGAATTCTTAACAATGGGGTCCATTTTGCCAGAGCCGATTACCTGAAATCTTTGAAGAATGAAATCGCTTATTTTCAATCCCCACATATCAGTCATTGACCTGTCTTCTCCATAGTACTTTTCCATTGCTTTTATTTCAGAATAGGTGTTGAATCCCTCATCGAGCCAGGCTTCTTCAAACTCGTTTGAGCCGATCATTCCATACCAGTAATTGTGGCCAAATTCATGAATAGTAACCATTTCCGGAAGATGCAGGCCCTTTGGCATTGCCCAGAAAGTCATGGAAGTAAATAAGGTGGGATATTCCATACCCCCGGCACCAGATGCTTTGGGTGCAGGATCAACTAAAGTAATTGTGGGATAAGGATAAGCACCGTAATTTTGACTGTAGAATTCGATTCCGTTTTTCAAAGAACTCAAATATCTGTCTTTCTGGTTTAAGTGACTGCGGTGTAGAAGCAGAATCATTTCTGTACTAACTTGAGGATTTTCTAAAGAATATTTCTCTCTGAACTCCACAAAATCAGGGCAAGCAGTCCAGGCAAAATCATGAATATCTTCTTGGTAATGGGTATAAGTCTTTGTCCCATCTTCATTCTCTAACTCTTTAATCCTTAATCCGGTTGCGCCCACTACATACTCTTCAGGAACAGTGATTTCTACTTCATAAACGCCAAAGTCGGCAAAAAAATTAGTATGGAGATGATACTGATGACAATTCCATTTTCCATTCCAGAAAACTCCAATCTTAGGAAACCACTGCCCCACCATGAAAAAATCACCATAGAAGCCTGAACGAGCAAAAACCTTTGGCAGTTTTGAATAAAATTCAATAAAAAGTGTAATCTTTTCTTGAGGTGGAACCGGATCCGGCAAACTTACTTTTATGACAGTCTGGTCATCTTTATTTCCATCATCAGGCTGGATATACTCTATTGTCGAAGTTAAATCAGGGCCATCTTTAATCTGAATCTTTCTTATCTCCAAGTAACCCCAATTCTCCTTGTCTAATTTAAACGCTTGATGAACTCCTTTGCTTTCTTTAATAAAAGTCGAACGGTTATTTTTAAATGCATTTAAATAAAGATGGAATTGAAGCTCTGAGACGAACTCATCTGAATCGTTGAGCCAGGTTAATATCTCTTCCCCTATGACTGCTTTTTCCTCAGGAATAAGCTTAGCCTTGATTCGATAGTCAACAATATGCTTGCTTAAAGCAGCAAAACTGAGCTGAGTAAAAACAAAAAACCAAACTAGCGCCAGCATAAGTGTTTTTTTCATTTTAGTTATTCTCACTTAGTGTTTGTCAGTGCTCAAAGCCGCAGGCTTTCGCCTGTTCCATGGATTCGAAATAGCCCAAATCCTCTCGTTTTTGGATAATTTCTTTTGCTTGCTCCAGACTGATCTTTGGAAAACTGACCAAGTCAAACTCTGAAGCTGTGTTGAGATTGATGGAAAGAGGCTTCTTATTCCTATGATCCCATAGAGCTGTTCGGATCAAAAAGTCCTTGTTCTTCACCCAGATCTGGGGCCCAATATTGGCATCGAGGCTCTTCTTTCCCGTTAAAACGTCCTTGATCAAAGCAGAGGCTTCGTCTCTGAATTGTGTTAGCAACTCACGGAATTTCTGATAGTCGCCAATCATTCCATGATAGGACATGGTTTCAAAAGTTTTACCGAGCTCATTGGTGATGGTTTTACCAATCGTAGTCATCACAAAAATCTTTAAGATCTCCTGTTTATCTTCGGGATAAGAGTTACACCATTCTTTGACAAATTGTATGATGATTGTACTTTCCGGGGTCAATTTTCTCCTGATTTTATTGCAGACGTAGAAATTTTTAAGGTAGACATTTTCCATAGGGGTGAAGATCTCTTCTGGCTTGACAACCTCAGGCATCGGTTTGTACAAAAAGTGGTTGTAGAAGGATTTGTCCTGATAATTGTTTTGCAGGACTTTGCTGGTGTTTATCCTGTAAAAAAGAGAAGCAAGAACTCCTTCACAAGAAAGCATCTGTTGGGCATTTTTTATTCTCGTTGGGTCAAACACCGGAGTTGTATGTTCTAAAAGGATAAGCGTTTCAAGGTCAAGGGAGGATGTGTTCACAGCAGGGAGGAGCTTCTGATGGATAAAGCTGTTCTCCAAGACCGCGTTCAGACGGAGGCCCTGGTCGATGTTTGAGTGCCACGTGTGTAAAAAGCTTCGGGAGTATTCGAGAGAGTTCAGATATGTTTTTTGGTAAAAAGGGACATTGTCATAGGCCAAGCGCTGGAAATGAATACCCCACCCTTCGAAGAAGGCTGTGCTGTAATCGGTGATTCCCATGCTCGCATGTTGCTTTGGCGAGAGGCCCTCAGGAATGTCATCCTCCATGATGTTCAACATCATCACATGCCCGAGCTCATGGGAATAGATGTCTAGATGGCCATTAGCTACTCTCATCTCATCAAGGACAAGGTCCACAAAGTACAATTTGGGATAAGTCGTTGTTTTTCCATTTGCTTTAAGGATAAGTCCCTGGCGGGGAAAGCCTCCTTCTGTCTTGCTGAGAAAAAGGATATTGGGTCCTTTTGTGTCGGAGCGCAGATTTCTGGTGCATTGGCTGAGCTTTATAATTGAACGATGGAAAGGGAAGTTCAGTTGCTTGATGATTGCTCTCACCAGAGCATTATCTTTTGAAAGTTTTTCTCCAATTAAGAGAGCTCCGTTTTTTCCCACCGCCTTCACGATACATATCTTCTTCTCAGGATTTGGGAAAATCAGGCTGTCTTCGTCATCAGCAGAAAGGGAAGAACTAAAACAGAATATATAGAACATCAGGAAAATAAGCATGAAGATATTTCTTTTCATGGTGGTCTCCTCCTTTTGTTTGAACCAATATCCCCCATATCAACATTAAAAAAGAAGATATGAGGCTTCATATTGATTAATAATCCATTCTTAATCATGATTTTTTCATAATTATTGATTATCATTCATAAATGAGTTCCCTAAGATTTTACATTGTTGTCCAAAATTTGGAAACAAATTTTTATCCATCTAACCATTGGATTTTAGGCCATTTGAAAAGAAGATGTGGTCTATACCACATCTGAAAAATAGCGTAAATCTTCTGTTGGAATCGGAAAGTTTTCTTTCGTTATAAAAAGTGATACAGCGTTCCGCATGTAGAAGAAAGCATCCAGAGCTAATTGCTCCAGTTGGACAATTATCTAGGCAGGCTGAACAGTTA
>DAOUSP010000132.1 GCA_030627155.1 Candidatus Aminicenantota bacterium | reverse complement strand
GATACCCGCGATGATATCTGGCTTTCTTTCCTTGGCCCAAGCCGCAATTTTTTCAATCACAAAGTTAAAAGATGACGCATCTTGTACTAATGGTGTAATATCCTTAAAACCGATGCCCGGTTTTGGAAAATCTTTGACTTCATAAATTTTATCCTTTGCGCGAGAGAGCATTCTGACCTCCTTTTTCAATTTATTTCATTAAAAAATAAATAATTCCTCGTGTCAACTTCGATGAGCAATGTATCTTCGTGTTTTTCAAGAGATTATTTTTCAGATATTTATTTATTTGAACCTAATTAAGAATTCCGGAAAAACAATTTTAATCGAGCTGCTTTGTGTAGATGGTTCTTGTAGGAAATGGGATTCCAATCCCTGCTTTATTAAGTGCCTCATAGATTTCATCTGTCATTTTAAGCTTAGTTGAAAACGCTTCAGTATAGCTTCCCACCCATACTCTTGCAATAAAATCGAGTGAAAAATCAGACATCTTTATGAATAGGACAGCCGGGGGCGGATCATCGAGAACACCTTCTATTTTCGATATTGCCTTTAATACCACATCTTTGACTTTTTCAGGGTCAGAGCCATATTCCACACCAAAATCCACATTCACGCGAACAGAAAGGTCGGGTTGGGTAAAATTTTTGATTTTAGCATTAGCCAAATTCCCATTCGGGATGTAAATCACTTCGTTATCAAAAGTCTTCAGCTTTGTGCTTCGCAGTCCAATATCCAATATAACTCCAACCTCCCCGGATTCAAGCTGAACTTTGTCTCCAACTTTGAATGTCTTGTCCAATACAAGCTGAAGTCCACCAAGGATGTTTGTAAGGGAATCTTTTACAGCAAAACTGACAGCGATTCCAGCGATTCCAGTAGCAGCTATCAAAGGACTTATGTTAACCTTCCAAGCGCTAAAGATAAAAATAACAGCAAGAATCATGACAATCGCTTTTAACACCTTCTGTACCAAAGGAATCAAACGGTCATCAACGGTTGTTTTAGTCTTGGACTTCCAATCTTTCATCCACTGCTTTGAAAATCCATTTATTATTTTTAACAACGTCAGAGTAAATATCACGATTAACAAACTATCAACGAGACTGATAAGAATTACTTGAGGGGGCTCAAAATAACCAAGCCCTAATCTAACCCCAAGGAAAAGAATAAAATAGAAAATTACGGACGAAACACTTGCCACAATCAAATCATCTATCTTGGTTTTTGTTTTCTTTGTTAATGGGTAAAGGATCTTTTTCGTCACAATCTTAGCTAAGAAAGCGACAATAAAACTGACCGCTATAATAAACAAAAATCTTAAATATAAATTTGCTATGATGAATTGAAATACCTTGTATAGAGATTCCATATGCCCAACTCCTTAATAATCTTTTGATTTTACTATACTTATATAGAAAATAGTCTTAAATTTCAATTGGATTTTGATACACAGTTGTTTTTATAACTCTCAATTTGTTTCCAAATTCCATTGCTGTTATAATTTTTTCTAAAATGGAACCTGTTAATTGGAAACTCTGTTTAATTGCAGACAAGGAAGCTGCTGGAAGAAAGAATCTTCTTGCAGTTATCCAAAAGGCAGTAAGTTCTGGCGTTACCCTTGTTCAGCTCCGTGCAAAGGCGCTATGCACAAGAGAATTTTTAGATTTAGCCCTTCAGGTATCAAAAATTTTAAAAACACAGGACATACCATTCATTATAAACGACAGAGTGGATATCGCGCTTGCCTGTGATGCCACAGGAGTCCACTTGGGCAAGAAAGATTTACCTCTGCCGTTTGCCCGTAAGCTTCTCGGCCCACAAAAGATCATCGGGATTACTGCCCATTCCCTAAGAGAATCTCTGGAAGCAGAAGAAGGAGGAGCGGATTACCTTGGTGTTGGTCCTGTTTTCCTATCGCCCTCTAAAAAAGACCTGAAAACTGCACTTGGACTTCATGGGCTTTTTTCCATAAGAAAAAAAGTAAGCATACCGATTCTTGCAATCGGAGGAATCAATCCAGAAAACGCTCATGATGTTATGGCTACGGGAGTAAACGGAATAGCTGTTATTTCAGCCATTCTCGGCGCAAAAAATATTGAAAAGGCAATAAAAAAACTTCTCTATTCTATAGAGGGGAAAAAATAATATTGTTTTTCATCTTTTTCCAATTTACAGAACTTAAGGAATTTAGTTTGATCTCAGCTTAAAAACTTATTTTTATTTTTCTGGTATTGTTATTCTTTATTTCAAAATGCACACGGATTGCCTGAATTTCTGCCCTCATCTTTTCTGCCCATTCCACAATTATCACCCCTTGATCAATAAAATCCTCCCACCCCAAATCGTCAATCTCAGCATCCTCTTGCAGACGATAAAAATCCATATGATAAATAGGCCATCTCGCTTGATAAATATTAACAAGAGTAAAAGACGGGCTGCAAACTTGATTAATATCTTCCAGTCCTAGTCCAGAAGCTATCCCTTTTGCAAAAATAGTCTTACCTGCCCCAAGTTCTCCTATTAGGAAGACAATCTCATTCCCTTTAAAATCTTTTGCGATTTTTTTTGCTAAAAGAAATGTCTCATATTCGGAATGGGTAGTATATTCCATCTTTTACTCACAGTCTTTTTACTTAAAATTTATTTTTCATTATATCAGAATTAACTTCCCAATTCCTAATGCCCATCGATGACAACCTGAGTGTGGCAATTCTTAGCGCATCTGCCATGTCTGTATTTCAGCTCTTTTAGCTCTGTTTTTTTGGGGACACAAATTCTGTTTCTTTATTTCCGTAGCATCTTGAAAAATGTCAAAGCCCTGTGTGTTTGTTGATTTTAGGCCTCTTTTATGTTATGAGAGAATAATAATTTTATGAGGAGGTTTTGCATGAGCATAAGAATTGGAATCAATGGATTTGGTCGTATTGGAAGGAATTTTTATCGTGCCTCCTTTAAAGATCCTGACATAGAGATTGTAGCTGTAAATGACATTACTGACGCAAAAACATTAGCACATCTTCTGAAATACGACTCTGTCCTCGGGATCTTAGACGCCGACATTACAGCCTCCGATAGCTCAATTACTATCAATGGCAAAACCATAAAAGTCCTGTCTGAGAGAAACCCTGAAAATCTTCCATGGAAGGACCTCGGAGTTTCTGTCGTTATAGAAGCAACAGGGCTATTTCGAAAAAGACAGGATGCTGCAAAACACATTGAGCAAGGAGGCGCAGAAAAAGTTATAATTACTGCCCCTGCCACAGAACCTGATATCATGATTGTGCTGGGGGTAAATGAAGAAGTCTATGATCCAGCCAAGCACCATATTATCTCTAATGCTTCCTGCACAACAAACTGCCTTGCACCTGCAGTAAAAGTCATTCATCAAGAATTCGGGATTGAAAAAGCTTTCATGACTACTATTCATGCTTACACAAATGACCAGAGAATCCTCGACTTTCCTCACAAGGATTTGCGCCGTGCCAGAGCAGCTGCTTTATCCCAAATTCCAACTACAACAGGCGCCGCCAAGGCAGTGGGTATTGTTATCCCTGAACTTAAAGGGAAAATCGATGGGATTGCTATCCGGGTACCTACTCCAAACGTCTCACTCGTGGATCTTGTGGCACTCTTGAAGAAAGATGTGATAATTGAAGATGTTAACGAAGCTTTCAGTAAAGCATCTGAGGGAAAATTAAAGGGAATCCTCCAATACACTGAGGAACCCCTTGTTTCTGTGGATTATATGGCCAATCCCCACTCCTCAATTGTAGACGGGCTTTTCACAAGAGTTGTAGATAATAACTTGGTCAAAATCCTTGCATGGTATGACAATGAATGGGGATATTCCTGCCGGCTTAAAGATTTAGCAAAATATATATCCCGCTGAAAAGCTATGAAAACTATAAAAGATTTCAATTTTAAGGAAAAAACAGTATTTCTTCGCGTGGATTTCAATGTCCCTTTGGATGATAGAGGCCAGATAAAAGATGATTCCCGAATCAGAGCCGCCCTTCCAACTATTACTCATCTTTTAGGCCAAAACGCAAAGCTTGTTGTTGCCTCCCATCTTGGCCGTCCAAAGGGTGTCTTTGACCAAAGTTTAAGCCTTAAACCTGTCTCAAATCGTCTTTCTTATCTTATTGCTAAAGATGTTATTCAAGCACCCGATGTTATCGGCAATATTGTGGACTCTCTCAAAAAAAATCTGAAAAACGGTGAAGTCCTTCTCCTTGAAAACCTGAGATTTTATCCAGGAGAAAAAGCTAATGACCCCTCTTTTGCCCAAGAATTAGCAAAGGATATAAATTGCTATGTAAACGATGCCTTTGCGTGCTGCCACAGAGCCCATGCTTCTATTGTAGGAATTCCTAACCATGTAAAAACATGTGCAGCTGGTTTTCTTTTAGAGAAAGAAGTCAATTACCTTAAAAAAATAATTCCCTCACCCGAAAAACCCTTTATTGCGATTTTGGGTGGCGCTAAAGTTTCTGACAAAATCCCGGTCATAAGCAATCTCATAGATAAAGCTGATGCCATTATCATAGGAGGGACAATGGCATATACGTTCTTTG
>DAOUSP010000102.1 GCA_030627155.1 Candidatus Aminicenantota bacterium | reverse complement strand
TTTATTTTCTCCTTCTAATTTAATCTTAAAATAATCACAGTCACCTGTTGGAAAGATTGCAACTTTCAATGTATCATCTCTATTTACTGATTTTGCATCTTTAAAATTGTCATTGGGTTCATTATCACCACCTTTTCCACCACAACTAATTAATGCAATTGATAATACGCCAGTTAGAATTAGTGGAATTACTTTGTTCCTCATCTTTGCCTCCTGTTAAATTTATTTTTTTATAAGAATTTAGGTTTTGAGCTGCTGACAAATTCTCCATATTTTCATTCAATTTCCACTTATTTGCACTTTCAATCACTTATATTATAGTGAGATAACATGGTCAATTACAGGCTTTTTGATTAGAAAAATATAGTCCCTCCATTTAACTATATATCCGTTGCTTATGGTGCGTGTGGCTTTTACACATGGAACACAATAAATGTTGAGTATGCTTGATATGTTTATCTTTATGGAGGACGTTTTACGTGGCAGAAAACCGGAATTTTTTGCATGGTATTGACAAAACGAGTTCGGAAACTTGACTTATGATTCTTTTTCCGCTAAAGTTTGCGTTCATAAAAAATGAAATGAGAATACTATATGTAGTATAAATAATTTAATAAGGTGGTACATATTGATTTTTTTCTTGACATTTAGGTAAAAATTTATATAAAATATCATCGAAGTTAGGTCAGCAAATGTTTATTACCCCCAAAAAAATTTACAAATTCTTTATAATTATATTTCTTTTTCTCTTTATTTTTGGAGGTCAGCCCATCGAATTTGGTAAAGACAACTCCTTTTTTCATGGGTATTCGATTGAGAAACCAGTCATCCGGATTGGTCTTGGAGTGAATTTAAGCGATATAAAAATATCCTCTTCTTCCGGAATGAATATCTATGAAATCAAAAACAACTATAAGTGTATAGCAGAAGATGTTAGTGAAGTGTATATGAGGGGGAGAAGAGAGAAGCTAACAGAAAAATTCGTGATTCAAGTATCACAGGACGATGATCAAGAAAAAGCAGAGTTAATAGCCCAGGATCTTAGGTCTAAGATCGAACAAAAGGTTTATGTAGAAGAAAACAAAGAAAAAATTATTGGGACTTACACGGTGATAGTTGGAGATTTTATGACACGTGGGGATGCCTTATATTTTATAAAGAAATTAAATGAACTTGGGATTAAAGACACATGGATTTTACAGGAGGAAATCACAGAAGGAGAATCCAGGCCGCTCTGGATTCTTGTCAATGACGAGCTGAAAAGTTTGAGTGATGAAACTGTCCTTTATTTTATCCCGAGCAACCATCAAAGTTACCTTTCTTTTAATCAGAGAGATTATCGAGGGATTTTTGTATTAAAAACAACACCTCAAGGGATAGTGTTAACTAATATCTTGAACCTTGAAGACTATCTTAAAGGAGTAGTCCCGAGTGAGCTTTCACCTTACACCTTTAATGAGCTTGAAGCGCACAAGGCACAGGCAGTAGCTGCGAGGACCTATGCCATTAAAAACTTAAATCAGTATGAGGATTTAGGCTTTGATCTTATTGATACACCGAAATCACAATTTTATCAGGGGATGAATGCTGAGCATCCACTCAGCAATATGGCTGTCGAACAAACAAAAGGAGAATTGGCCTTCTATAAAGGTAGGTTGATTAATGCCCTGTATACAAGCACATGCGGAGGTCAGACCGAAAACGTAGAGGAAATTTTTCAAGGGCCAGCGCTTCCGTATTTACGGAGCACAGAATGCGTCTATGAAAAGCAGAAAGAATGGCTCTTGACGAGCCAGAACACTCTCTTGCCGGTTTATGTGAATGAGCAAAACATAAGCTTAAAGATAGCTGCTCTTATGAGTTTGAAAATAATTCCTCAAGAAAAAGATCCTCTTTTCTATAGAGAAAAGATTTCAAGCCAAGAAGCTGCTGAGTTGATAAATAATGCTTTACTTGCTATTGGGAAAACACCTGTGGAAACTTCTGTTCCTTCTGGTAGTTTAAGCTTGGTTAATCTTACAAATCTTCTGATACATGGTTTTGGGTGGCAGGAAAGAGTGGAGAATCTGTTGCTTCAAAATGAAACTCAATTTATTTTAAAAGATCTTGAAGGATGGCCAGAAGATTCAAAAGCATCCTTAGCGTATTTAATTAAATCTGGCATATTCCCTTCATTGGTAGAGAAAAACATGCCGAACCGGCCGATAAGTAGAGGAGAATTAATCTTGTACCTTTGGAAAGTTCTTTTAAACTATAAAGAATTATTCCATGAGGGAGTATTCATTGAGATTGAAAAGAATATGCTCCATGTGAATAAAGGCGAAGATACATTTACATTGACCGTGGCTTCAAATGCCTTCTTTATAAAAAATTTTCATGATGAGAACTATTCTTTTACGTCTAAACTCCTTCTTTTAGGTGGAGAGAGAGTCCGGTGGATTGAAAAAGACAATGAAGTCAAACTGCTGGAGGTCTTTTATCCAGCTTATACTAATATTATGGATCGCAGTTCTTCATATCATTCTTGGCAATTTAAAATCTCAAGAGAAAAACTTTCACAGCGAATAAAACAATATTATCCCATTGGCGAACTTGTGGATATTGTTCCTCAGAAAAGGGGTGTTTCTAATCGGGTGACAGAGCTTTTAATCTATGGATCAGAGAGCAATGCGGTTGTCAAAGGGCTAAGGATAAGTAGGGTCTTAGGCCTTAAAGAAACTCTTTTTGTCGTTGATAGAGAATATGATGACAGCGGGCAGGTCACAAACTTCATTTTTAATGGAAAAGGATGGGGGCATGGTGTTGGGCTTTGCCAGGTAGGGGCTTTTGGAATGGCAAGGTCAGGGGCAGGATACAAGGAGATATTGAAAAAGTATTACCATGGGATTAAAATAAGCAAAAATTATTAACACTGATGTAAGGAGTAATGTTTTGGGTAAAAAAGGCTTAAAGGAACAGTTGATAGAGGTCATCAAGGAAAAATCGCTTATAACGAACGTCACACGCGTTTTGACTTCTGGGAGGACAAGCACTTATTACATCGATGCGAAAATGACGACTTTGGATCCTCTTGGAGCGAGGCTTGTTGGTCAGTTGGTCTTAAAAACCCTTGCTTCATATGAGGTAGATGCCATTGGTGGCTACACACTGGGAGCTGATCCTATTGTCAGTGTTGCGGCTGCACTGAGTGTGGAAACAGACCGTCCTATAAAAGCTTTTATTGTCAGGAAAGAGCCAAAGAAACATGGAGAGAGAAAAATGATTGAGGGTCCGTTCGAAAGCGGATGGAAAGTGGCTATAGTGGATGATGTTGTGACAACAGGAAGCTCTACCATTAAAGCCTGCAAAGCAGTAGAAGAAGAAGGGGGAGAAGTTGTTGTAACCTTGGCTTTAGTTGACCGTCTGGAAGGGGGCCGGGAAAATTTAGAAAAGTATGGATACAAGTTTGTTTCTCTTTTAACCCGGGACGACCTTCTGAAATAATTATTGTTATTTGTTTGCCTTTTAATTTTTTTTTACATACAATTCCCCTTCCTTATTTATTGATAAAATTTTTTAATAAAAAATGGATGGTAAAAGAAAAGTCATCAGTCTTGGGATTGCTATTATTCCAGTAGCCTTTTTGATTCTTACTTTATCTGTTGCCATCATTGTTTTTAAACAACCCCCTCATATTCCGTTGATTTTATCTGCTGCTGTGGCCGCTTTGATCGCCTCTCTTTATAAACATCCCTGGAAAGAGATTGAAAAAGGAATTGTTAAAGGCATAACATTAGCGATGGGTGCGATCCTGATTTTGATGATTGTGGGAACAATGATCGGCACATGGATTTTAGGAGGGATAGTCCCTTCCATGATATTTTATGGGCTAAAAGTGCTTTCACCAGGGATATTTCTTGTGGCCACGCTCATCATCTGCTCGATTGTTTCACTTGGAACAGGGTCTTCCTGGTCAACAGCCGGGACAATCGGAGTGGCACTTATTGGAGTGGGAAAAGGGCTTGGAATTCCTGTTCCTATGGTGGCAGGAGCAATCATCTCAGGGGCTTATTTTGGGGATAAGATGTCACCACTTTCTGACACTACAAATCTTGCCCCTGCTGTTGCAGGCACAGATTTATTTTCTCATATTAGACATATGGTCTATACAGTTACGCCTGGATATATTATTTCCATTATTCTTTATGGGTTGTTAGGATTGAAGTTTTCAGGAGGAAGCCTTGATACCAGCAGCATTAATGTTATCTTAACTACAATTAAATCCAATTTCAATATACATTGGATAATGTTGCTTCCTCCTTGCCTGGTTATTGTCATGGTTATGAAAAAAGTGCCTCCTTTACCTGCTTTATTAGGAGGGACAATTATCGGAGGAATTTTTGCAATGGTCGGGCAAGGCAGCTCGTTTACTGAAGTTTTTCAAGCGGCCAACTCTGGATATGTATCTCAAACGGGTGTTTTAATGGTGGATGAATTACTGACTCGAGGCGGACTACAGAGCATGATGTACACAGTAGCATTGATAATTTGTGCACTCTCTTTTGGAGGTGTTATGGAAAGGACAGGAATGCTTGAAGTCCTGGCACTCTCATTGCTAAAGAGAGTAAGAAAAACCGGCTCCTTGGTGTTTACAACCATATTAAGTTGCATTGGAATGAATGTTATTGGATCTGACCAGTATATGGCGATCGTAATCCCAGGCCGTATGTACAAAAAAGCATTTGATGCTCTTGGGCTTCACCCGAAAAATCTCTCTCGTTGTCTTGAAGATTCTGGAACACTGACTTCTCCCTTGATTCCCTGGAATAGTTGTGGTGCTTTCATGCATGCTACATTAGGAGTCAGTCCTTTGGCTTATCTTCCGTATGCGTTCCTCAATCTTTCTAATCCCTTAGTCTCCATTTTCTATGGATATACAGGAATTACTATGGCAAAGGCAGAGAAGGAAGAACAATCTATCAATCTCGACTCATGAATAATCAAGGTTATTTAATAGTCAAATTGATAGAACTTCAAATATCATGTGATTAAAGATGCTTCCAACCTAATATTTTAACTTTGCGCAGTGTGATTAACAATGCTATAATTTTTGCCATCATGGAGAAAGAAGGGATTTATTATTCTGAATTTTTAGCAGATAATTTTTTCCGCCTTTTTAAAATCGATAAGATCTATTACCAGGGAAAAACTAAGTACCAGCAAGTCGATTGTTTTTACAATAGTTTTTTAGGCAAGGTCCTTTTCCTGGATAAAAAAATACAATCTGCCCAAATTGATGAACACATTTATCATGAATCTCTTGTGTTT